>JBIOEK010000032.1:0-14216 GCA_044445925.1 Hyphomicrobiales bacterium | reverse complement strand
GCCCGGGACCTGCAGTTGGAGATCGACGACCTCTTCCCAATCGCGGAAACCTTGCAGCTCCTGCGCTTCGCCGAGCTCGAGGAAGGAGACCTTCGCCTCACTCCCGACGGGCGCCGCTTCGCGCATGGCGAGGTCGACGAGCGCAAAAGGCTATTCGCGGAGCATCTCCTGACCTATGTGCCGGTTGCGGGTCATATCAGGCGCGTGCTCGACGAACGCCCGAGCCACCACGCGCCGGCGACCCGCTTCAAGGAGGAGCTCGAGGACTACATGTCGCCTGAATTCGCCGACGAAACCTTGCATGCCGTCATTTCCTGGGGCCGCTACGGCGAGGCCTACGCCTATGACGAGCAGTCAGGGACATTCAGCCTGGAGAACCCGGCCTAGAGCGATATGCGTTCAGGTCGGATCGACATGGAGCTCTATCTCTTCGTTTTGGCGCATGCTTGCGAATGAAGCGACAACGGTCGCACCGCAAAAGGCAGGCGCCGGGACCCCGGAAGACGCCGCTTGCCCAAGATTGACCCGGCGGCGCCGCGCGGATTTCCCTACACGGTAGCCTTGGCCGTCGCATACTCCATCATTGGCGTCATCGCGGCCGAGTTCCTGATGTCGCGCTCAGGCGTCGGCAACCAGATCAGCTACGCCTACAACAATTTCGACAACGCGACGATGTATCGGCTCATCCTGCTGGTCGTTTCCTTCGCCATCGCGGTGAATGGGCTGCTGTTCCGGTGGGAGGGCCGCATTCTGAGCAGGCGGGGTTTGCGGGAATGAACCCATCGCTGCGCCGCCTGAGGAACTTCGGTATCTTGGCGCTGGTGACGCGCTCTCCTGAGCATGGGGGAAGGCGGCCTCATCAAGTGCGCGCCATCATCAGTCCCGGCCCGGCCGCGTCGCGCTGGAGGAACCGCCTGACCTTATTGGCGAGATTGGGGTAGCGAAGCAGGCGCCCCTTCACGGCGGCCTTGGCGGCAATCGGCACTCCCCACCAGGATCTCGCCTCGGTCAGCTCGAAGAGCCGGCCCCGCTCCGCTCCAAGCCGGCGCTTGAACTCGTAGTCGCCGGTCGTGAAATCGAACGAGGTGCACCCCTCCCCGCACAGAAGCTCTATGGTGCGTGCGATCACCAGGCGGCCTGGCGAGCAAGGTTTCCACGCCTCTCCGGCATTGCCGATGCGCAGGATCGTGAAGCTGTCGCCATTGCGTATGCCGAGCAGCGCCGCGACCGTCTCCTCGCCCGCCAGCAAGGCTGTGACGACGGCATAGCCGCCGGCGAGGCCATCGCTGACGAGCTTGCGATAGAAACCGGCGATGTGCGGCGCGTCGAGCAGATAGGGCAGGCCAAGACCTGTGATGCGGCGGCGTTGCTGTTCCTCGATGCTGCGCAGGATACGCAGCGCCTCCCCGACATCCCGGGTGCGTCGGAACTGCGTGCCGCCCAGGCGCTCGAATACCCGCCAGCTTCGCTCGCACTCCTTGCGATGGGCGCGTCCGCGGGCACGCTTGAAATCCTCAAAGGTGGAGACGTTCAGCACATTGCCGTGCAGATGCGATTCCTGGCTCGAAGGCAGAAGCGTAAGCGGATTGCGCAGAGACCCGACCTCGCCCGGCATCTTGGACAGCCTGATCGCATCGACCGTCGGCAATTCGCGCGTGAGCGCTGTCCACAAGCGCTTGGCGCTATCGGCGCAGCGTGGCGCGGCCGGTCCGAGCAGCGGCGCGTTGTAGTCGGTGACGCCGAGATCGGCGAACTCGACGATGCTGCGCCCTTTCTGGCGCAGCTCGACGAGCGGCAGCAACATGGCGAGCTGATCGCGCGCCTTATCGCGTATGCTGGCGACGAGGGGGCGCACGCTGGCGTGGCGTCCAGCCGTCGCGAACCAGGTCGTGAGCCACATCCGATGCTGAAAGGCGGAGGCTTCGTCGAGGATTTCGGCACAGCGCAGAGCCGTCTCAACCTCGTCATGGCTGCGTGCGATCTCGACCGAATAGCAGGCGCCCGCTCGCTCGCGCGGAACTTGGCCGCGCACCTCGTACTCTACCCGGGCAGGCATCGGCATTAAATCAGGCATCCTCCTCGACGACGCCTCAATGGGCGTTGCGATAGGCTTTTCTTGAAAACACCGTCATCAGGATGATCTTCAGGTCGAACCAGAAGGACCAGTTGTCGATGTAGTAGAGATCGTGCTCGACGCGGGCCCGCATCAGCTCCTCGGTCGAGGTCTCGCCGCGCAGGCCGTTCACCTGCGCCCAGCCGGTGATGCCGGGCTTGACGTTGTGGCGCCTTGCATAAAGCGCCACCTTGTCCTCGAAAGCCCGGTCATGGGGCAGTGCGTGGGGGCGCGGCCCGACAAGCGACATCTCCCCCAGGAACACGTTCAGGAGCTGCGGCAACTCGTCGATGTTCCAGCTCCGCAACAGGCGGCCGATGGCGGTGACGCGCGCATCGCCCTTCCTCGCCTGCTGAAACTCGTCCCGCGAGGCGCTGACGGTCATGCTGCGGAACTTGAAGATCGGGAAGGGCTCCTGATTGAATCCGTAGCGGCGTTGCACGAAGAGCACCGGGCCCTTGGAGTCGAGCCTGATCAAGAGCGCCACCAGGAGGAAGAAGGGCGCGAGAAGCAAGAGCCCCGCCGTCGAGACCACGAGGTCGAAAACGCGCTTCAGCAGCACTTCCAGGACCGAGAGCGGCTCGCGCACCAGGTTGAGCCCCATGATCGGTCCGAGGCGCGACACCCGCAAATCCTCGAAGCGGCTGAGGATCTTTTCGGGATCGAGATGGATCGAGGCCGGCACGGTGAGGAAGGCGTCGACGCAGCGCTCGATGGTCTCCTTATCGGACCAGGGCAGCATGATGAAGACGTCTTCGGGACGCTTGAAGCGCGCCACGCTGACTGCGAGCCTGATATCCTCGGCGAGCTCCTCCTGGCGCCGCGAGCGGTCGCCGCTCGAAGCGTCGTCGCGCAGGAGCGAAGCCCCGATTATCCGCAATCCGGATTTGATGTCCTCGCACCTGCCGTGGAAAGCCTCGACATCGGCCTCGCGACCGACCAGGAAGACTTGCCGCAGCGCCGCGACGCCCCTGTCGGCGATCTCGCGAGCCACGGTCATGAGCGCCAGGCGGGAGAGCACGATCGAGCCGAAGCCTGCCACATAGAAGAGCAGCACCGAGCCGCGCGAGAAGTCGGCGCTCGCCTTGACGATGAAGCCGATGCCGAGCGCCGCCAGGAAGGCTATGTTCCACAAGGTGAAGGTGCGCCGCAGATCCTGTCGAAAGGAAAGCAGGTTTTCGATCGAATAGGCGGATCTCGTGGCATTCGGCACGGCGAACAGCGATCCGATGACCAGCCCGGCCTCGGTGAAATTGCCGATCGGCCCTGAATCCCCGTAAAAGACGAGATGATAGGCGATCCCGACCAGAATCGAGGAAGCAAGGATCGCCCCGATCTCGGTCAGGCAGGCCGCAAGCGACAGGAATGAGCGCAGAAGCCCGGCTTGGCTGTGGGGGAAGAAACTGGCGAGGGAGAGCGGCCACCAGTGGTGCGGCTTGCCTTGGCGAGCATTCCCTTTGCCTGCGAGGCTCCGCAGATCGCGTTCCGCGGGCGGTGCCGTTTCGGGATCATCGTAGATGTGGCGATCGACGAGCACGGGACATTCGACCCTATTTGGCACGCTTGGCGTCTCGGCGTCGCACGGATTCCCCCATTCCAGGCTCGCCTGCCAGGCTAGTGGCAAACGACGCGCCAGAGACGACGCAACGAATTCAAGGAGATCCGGGTCCCGCCCAACTGCCCCTGTTCGCGTAGGAAACTGCGAAAAAAGCGAGAAACGTGCTTAACCGCGCGTGAACGATTATTCAACTCCTCGCTGCCAAAGTAGGGCCATGGCGTCGTCCGGCACCCCCGGCCTTCGCTTGCGTGAGGCCCTCGAGCGCAGCAACCATCCAGTCGCCACGGCACGCGGCAGATGGTTGCAAGCGGCAGGAGGTCGCGCGCCCATCGATCGAAGCGTGGCCAATGCGTATGTCGGTTCCTCCTCCTTCTCGGCCTGCTGACGCCGCCCCGGCGCAAGGAGCCTTTGTGCCGACGGCTGAGCCCGGCACGATGGATTTGCGCGAGCTCGCCGCGCACCTCGTCAGGCGTTCGCGCCTGATCGCGGCCTGCATAGCCGCTTCGCTTCTGCTCGCTGTCGGATATCTGCTCATCGTCCCGGCCGAGTATCTCGGCGTCGCCTCGCTGCTGATCGACCCGAACGCCAATGGCAGCTTGATCGCCGATACCGGCCTTGGGCGAGCTCAGCCCGATCCCAGCATGGTCGAGAACCAGGTAAAGCTCGTGATCTCCGATAACGTGCTCAGGCGCGTGGTCGATCACGAGAAATTGATCTCGGACATCGAATTCGGCCAGCGCCCGAAGGGCATCATCGCGCAGATTCTCGAACGTTTGGGGGTGGGGCAGCCTGCCTCGCCCGACGACGCGGTGACTGGCGCCGTCACCACCTTGCGCGACCACATCTTCACGCGACGCTCGGAACGCACCTTCGTGATTGATGTCGGGGTCTACGCGCGCGAGGCCCGCAAGAGCGCGAGGCTGACCGACGCGCTCGCACAGGCCTTCATCGAAGAAGGAACAGCCGCGCGCGTTGCCTTCGCGCGCCAGCAATCCGACGAGATCCGCACCAGGCTCGCCGACCTGAAGGCGCGCATCGAAACGGCCGAGACGCGAGTCGAGCAATACAAGACCCAGCACAATATCTTCGACAATGACGGCAGGATGCTGACCGCCCAGCAATTCACCGACGCCGAGCGCGAGCTGGCGCAAGCCCATCTCAGGGTGGTCGAAGCCAAGGCGCGCCTCGACCAGCTGCGTTCGAGCCTGGCTGCGGGGCGAGACCCTCAATCCTTGCCGGACGCGCTGCGTTCGCCCGCCATAGAGCGCATCAAGACGCAGATCGCCGACATCATTCGCCAGCAAGCCAATTTGCACACCACGCTCGGGCCCCGCCATCCGGCCTTGCTCGAATCCGAGAACCAGTTGCGGGAGGCAAGAGGCCTTCTGCAAGCGGAGCTGCGCCGCATCGCCGATGGAGCGCGCAACGATTACGACATCGCCGTCGCCAACGAGGCGGCGCAGCAGAAGCGTGTCGCCGAAATCCGCGCCAAGACCTCCAGTACCAACGAGGCCATGGTCAAGATGCGCGAACTGCAGCGCGAGGTCGAGGTCAGCCAGGCGATCTATGACCGTTTCCTCAAAGCGAGCGGCTTCGTGGCTTCGGACCAGCTCGATACGCCGACGGCGCGCATCATATCGGCGGCCATCATCCCGACCCGGCCGGAGAGCCCGAGGCGGCTCGCCGTGCTGTCGGTCGCGCTGGCCTTCGGCCTGGGGCTCGGCCTCCTTCTTGCCTTGCTCGGTACGGCACGCGCACGCCCCGCCTCGCCTCGGCCTCAGGACACCACGTCCGGCACGCAGGCCGGATTGGCGCAAAAGGTTCGATCCGCCTCGCAGGCCGGGGGCGCAAGATCGCAGATTCTCGCGCCGCGCGGGCTCGATCCGGGCACGCCCGAGGCGCTGGAGCCTGGCGTCACGGAGGCCGCGCCGCAAGCGCCGCCGGCCGCGGACAGCCGGCAAGTCGCGGGTGAAGCTGCAGCCGTGGACGAAAGCGCAGCATCGCCGCAGCCCGAGACGCCGCAGCCCGAGATGTTGAAGCCGCCCGCGGCAGAGCAACTCGAGACCCGGCGCGCCGAGCCTCAAGGCTTCCAGGAAAGTCCGGCGCCAGCCTCCGCTCCTGCCGAAGCCGCCCTGCCCGATCGGTTCGACATTCCCGTGCTCGCGGCTTCGGCCGGCGCCGAAGCCTCGCTCGTGGAAAAGCTGCGGGCCGCGCGCGAGAACCCCGAAGCACTGCTTCCCCATATGCACGAGGTCGAGCTCAATCCGAGCTCCGAATACTCGAGGGTCGCGCGGGAATTGCGTCGGGCCCTTGGTTCGCCGAGCGGCGCCCAGCCCCTGGTGATCGCGATCGTCTCGGAAATGCGCGACTGCGGCAAGTCGACGCTCGCGGTCAACCTGGCGCGCGCCTTTGCCGATGGCGGCTCGCGCGTGCTCATCCTCGACGCCGACCGGCGCAATGCCGGCCTGACCCAGGCACTGGGCACGCAAGCGCCCGAAGGCACGGTGCGCCTCGCCGATGCGATGCGCCCGGTCTTCGCTCTCGACGGTTCATGGCGGTCGGGAATCTTCCTTGCATCGCTCGCGCTCGGGCGCACCGAGCTGGCGCGCGCCGGCCGACGCGCCGATGCGCGCATGCCGAGCTTCTCGAGCATCAAAGCGCTGGCCGACGTGCTGATCATCGACACGCAGACCGGCACGCGCGGCCCGGCGCTCGGTCCCGATCTTGCCGTCGGCGCGACGCTCATCCTCGAGCCCGCAACCGGCGGCAGGGACCGGCCCGCCGCGCCCGCTTGCTTCGCGCGCGTCAAGATGGCCATGGGGCAAGGCGACGCCTTCGGCAGCGTCTCGCCGCGCCGTCCGGCGGCGGGCGGCGCCTGACCTCCACGCATTTCAAGGTGAGCCGTCAAGGCGCGCCGGCGAGGGCCTGCGCCAGTCCGCGCCTCGCCGCTTTCGGACGCATGGCCTGATCGTAGATCGCCGGCCGTGGGCAGGGGGGATGGAAGACGCAATTCGCCCAGCGGCCGAGCGCCGGATAGCCCGAGTTCGGCGAGGCATTCTCCCGAAGCCAGGAATATTTGTCCGATAGGTCCCAATTGCTGACCATGGTCACCGCCTGAACCTCGAGCGCCGCCGACACGAAGGAGCGCATGTAATCGGCGACTTGCCCGTCGCGCTCGGCGGTCTCTCGAAGCGAGCAGTCGTTCACATCGAGCTCGGTGAGATAGACCTCGACGCCCCGCCTCGAGAGATCCTTCAGGAAGGCGACGAAGGGGCGCCAATCCGGCTGCAGCTTGTCGCTCATCCATTGCGGCATGAGATGGCATTCGAGACCCACGGCATCGAGCCTCCTGCCGGATTTCTGCAGCGCATCGACGAGGCGCAGCATCGCCGGCCGAACGATCGGCCCGAAACGGTCATTGTCGCAATTCGTCTCGTTGAGGAAGAAAGCCATCGGGGACAACCGCGCGAAGCGCTCGCCGAGCTCGAAGGCGCGGTGGATATAGGAGGGCACGCCATCTTGAGCCAATCCGAAGGCATCGAGCCAGGCGCCCTTGCGCCATGCCGGCCGATCGCCACTCGCCGCCCATGGATCGAGAGGTTCGTTGACGAGCCCGCACCATTGCATCGGCTTGCGCCCGGAATTGCGCTCGAGCTCCCCGAAATGCGAGAAGACGCTTTCGAAATGGCTTTCGAAATGCCCCTGAAGCATTTCGCGCCAGCCGGGCGCCTGCCTGCGCGCGATGTCCTTGAGCCAGTCAGGAAGCCAATCGTTCCAGGCGAGGCAATCGCCCCGCACCGGAATTTGGAGTTTCTCCGAGATGGCGACGATATCGTCGCACTCGTTCCAGGTGCGGTAGTCCTTGCCCTCGAACTTCCCTTCGAAGCTCATCGATTGGGGATGCAGGTTTCCGAACTTCAGACCGCTTCCGATCACCAGGAAGCGCGGCTCCTCGGATGCGATCGCACTGATGAGCGATGGGTCATAGGTGCCGGGATTCTCGAGCTTCACCCCCCAGGCCACGCGGCGGCTGGCCCTTCCGAGCGGAACGGAGGAGATCGGCGGCTCCGGCGGCTGCCCGGCTGCGTCGCTGCAGAAGCTGTCGCCGAGCGCCGGCGTCATGCTTGCCGGCCCAAGGACCGTAAATCCAAGGCCCGCAATTCCCAGACTCGCCAATCCCGAGCCCGCAAGCCCCGCGAGGCAAGCACGGCGCGAGAGCCCGCCGCGCGTTCCGGGCCGCTTCCGGGATCCGGGATTTCCGCCTGAAGCTGCGCGAATGACGCGACCTTTCATGGACACACCCAATGGCAATGATCGCTCATCTTGTGGTTCGAACGCATGATTGCCAATCAATATGTTGGAACCACGATATAACGATCGTGAATCGGTCCGTGTCCGAGGCCGATGATTCGCGGCAAGAGGTCGAACGGATGATGGAGGCTGTCATCCCGCATGCGCAGGCAAGCCGGGTCGAGGGCGCGGCGCGGGCCCCCCTCCTCCTCGCCGGGCTTGCGCTTCTCGTCGTCGCCATCGCGCTGGGGGTGTCGTCGCTCACGCTGCTCAAGCTCGGCATCAACTACGGCGAAGCCGGCGGGTCGCTGGCGGCCAAGATTCATCCGGCAACCTATCTGCTGGCCGTCGCGCTCGTCACCCGCATCATCCTGCAGCGGCATCCGGCGCGCTTCCTGATCGAAGCGGGCGCGAGCCATCGCGGCACCATGATATTCATGTGGATCGTGGCGAGCCTCCTCGCCTATGCGGCGGTCAACCTGCATGTGCCTTTGTCGTCGCTCATCGACACCTTCATCTTCCCGATCATGGCGCTGTTGCTGCTCGACGGGATCGACGAAAGGAATGCCCGCCTGCTGGCCTTTTTGATCCACGCCATCTTTGCGGCGAATGCCATCCTCGCCCTCGTCGAGATGGCGAGCGGATGGCGGCTGACGCCGGTCATCGCGCTCGGCGTCGACCTGTCCGTCGCCGACCGACGCTCCTCCGCCCTGTTCGGCCATCCGCTCGGCAACGCCATGCTGACCGGCCTCTACGTGACCGTGCTCTCGGTCGGCGGCGGGCGCGACCTGCCCTCCTGGATGCGGCCCATGGCGCTCGTCCTGCAATTGGCCGCCATGGTGTCCTTCGGAGGGCGCCTGGCGACGGTGACGATGCTCGGCTTCCTCGTCCTTGCGACGCTGCGCACTGCCATGCGCGTCTTCTCGGGACAGCGCTTCCGCATATCGACGGCGGCCTCTGTCCTTGGCCTCCTGCCGTTCGTGATCGTGGCGCTCTTGGGGATCTACGCGACAGGGTTCTTCGACCAGCTTCTCGAACGCTTCGTCTCCGACAATCGAAGCGCGGAGGCCCGTGTCGTCATGTTCGAGCTGATCCCGCGCTTTCCCCTGTTCCAGCTGCTGTTCGGACCAGACCAGGATCTCCTGAACTCGCTCAAATGGACCGAAGGCATCGAGTTCGGCATCGAGAGCTTCTGGGTGAGCTTCGTGCTCACCTATGGGGCGGTGCCGAGCCTCCTGTTCTTCTTCGGCTTCGGTGCCTTCTGCCTCGATCTGGCGCGTCATTCAGGCAAAGGAGCCGCATGGGCCATCGCCTATTTCCTGATCGTGGCATCGGGCTCGCTGAGCATCGGCGACAAGACCCTGGCTTTCGGAGCATTGGTGATCCTCGCCATGATCCTCCTGCGCGCGCCCATGAGCCGGCGCTCGCAATTGTCCTGGCCCCGCCGCGACGGCGCCCCGGAGCCGGCGATGCGCCCTGAAATACGCGATTAGACGGCCGTCGCTACGAGATTGCGTTCTCGGTCAGCCGATCCAGTAAGCGTATGATCGTCGTGATCGAGCGGAAATTCTCGATGGTGAGTTCCGCTTGCGGTATCGTGAGGTCGAATTCCGCTTCGACCGCGAGCATGAGATTGACCAGGTCGATCGAGCTCAAGCCGATGTCGATCAATTCGTCGCCGATCGGCGCCGCCCTGACGATCGAGTTCCTGTCGAGGATTTCGCCGACGAGCTTGACCACCCTGGCCCTCGACTCCTCGGCGGCGCGATCCAGCATCTTCATGCTCCTTCGACATCTCGTTTTCGTGAATTGAGCGGTTGCGCCCCAATCTGAGGCGACGCCGCCGGCCCGTCTACATCCATTAACTCACAATATCGTCAATTATTTGCCCGGAATTTTATGGTTAACCTCGGCAACCGAGCGAGCAGCTCCGTGATCTAGGGGACGGGCGCGCGCAATCGTCAACGTCTGGCATTTGAACGATCCCGAATGCTAGCGGCTCGGCCTGCCATCGAGGCCCGTTCATTGCAGCTCGATGCCTGGCGGACCCGTCACCGTCTCAATCCGGGACAATGGGGATGCTTCAGGAGCGCGTCATGTTCAAGCCGAGACAAAATCCGGCCGTTTCCCATCGCTCATGGATCGAAGCTTACGCCCGGCACCCGGTCGTGGGCGCCGGACGAGCGACCCCCTAAGGCCAACCTCAGCAAGCGAGCAAGACAATGACATTGCACACCATCCTCGCCGACACGACGAGGGGCGAGGCCAGGGCGAGCAGCCGGCCGGCCAAAACTGCTCCGCCAGAAACTGCTCCGGCCGAGACCCTTCCCCGCGCGCCCGACCTCGAGGCTCGCATCAAGACCGTGGCCGCGACGGCTGCCCGCCATGCCGCTTCCGTGGACGATCGGGCCCGCTTCCCCGACGAGGCGATCGCCGCGGCGCGCCAGCAGGGCCTGATGGGGATCATGGTGCCGCGCGAGCTCGGCGGCGAAGGCGCGAGCCTCTCGGAAGTCGCTGATGTCTGCTACCGGCTCGGCCGCGCCTGCTCGTCGACGGCGATGATCTATGCGATGCACCAGACCAAGGTCGCCTGCCTCATCCGGCATGGACGACGCAGCCTCTGGCATGAGAATCTTCTGCGCCGGCTCTGCGCCGAGCAGATGCTGCTCGCCTCCTCGACGACCGAAGGCCAGGGGGGCGGCAATGTCCGCTCCAGCCAGGCGCCGATCGAACGCAGCGGCTCCCGCATCAGCCTCGAGAGAAACGCCGCGGTCATTTCCTACGGAGCCCAGGCGGACGGCGTGGTCACCACGGCGCGCCGCTCGGACGATGCCTCGAGCTCGGACCAGGTGCTCGTGGTGTTCTTGAAGGAGGACTATGCGCTCGAGCCGCAGCTCTCATGGGACACGCTCGGCATGCGCGGCACCTGCAGCGCGGGCTTCACTCTCAAGGCCCATGGCGAGGAGGCTCAGATCCTCAAGGACCCCTATGAGAAGATCCACGTCCAGACCATGACGCCTTCCGCCCATCTCCTCTGGGCATCGGTCTGGACCGGAGTGGCGACCGACGCAGCCGAAAGGGCAAGGAGCTTCATCCGCAAGGCCTCGCGGCAGGCGAACGGCCAGCTGCCGCCGGGCGCGGCGCAATTCGCCAAGGCTAGCTCCTCGCTCGGCATGCTGCGCAGCCTCGTGGCTTGCGGCCTCGCGAGATATGAGCAGGCAGCGCAAGACGAGCGCGCGCTCGCCTCGATCGACTTCCAGGCCATGATCAACCTGACCAAGGTCGATGCGGCAGAGCTAGCCGTCTCGACCGTGATGGCGGCGCTGCGCGCCTGCGGGCTTTCGGGCTACCGCAACGATGGGGAGTTCAGCGTCGCGCGCCACCTTCGCGACGTCCTGTCGTCGCCGCTGATGATCAACAATGACCGCATCATCGCCAACATCTCGACCTCCCTGCTGATGAGCGGCACGCCCGCCTCGCTGCGGGATTGACTGGTTTTGCGTAGCTGGAGTTCGTCGCCATGAATGTCGCCGTCAGGAATAACGCCAGGCAGGACGCCTTCGAGCCCAAGGGCTCGGAAGACGAGCTCAGGGCCGCGCTGTTTCACGAGATGTCCGTCGAAGGCGTCTACGCGCGCACCGCCCTCTACGAGGAGGTGGTCGAGCGGCTCTCCTCCTTCATCACGCGCCGGCGCGAGCCCAAGACCGAGGTCATGAGGTTTCCCCCGGTGATGAGCCGCCGCCATCTCGAGAAGGCCGGCTATCTCAAGAGCTTCCCCAACCTGCTGGGCTGCGTCTGCGCGCTGCATGGCGCGGATGCCGATATCCATTCGGCCGTCCGCCGCTTCGAGGCCGGCGGCGATTGGACCTCCTCCTTGGCGCCAGCCGATCTCGTGTTGACGCCCGCCGCCTGCTATCCGGTCTATCCGCTCGCAGCCGGGCGCGGCCCCGTTCCCAAAGGGGGCCTGCGCTTCGACGTCGCCTGCGATTGCTTCCGCCGCGAGCCTTCCCGCTCGATCGATCGCCTGCAATCCTTCCGCATGCGCGAATATGTCTGCATCGGCTCGCCCGACGAGGTGAACGCCTTTCGCGAGCGCTGGATCGAGCGCGGCCTCGAGATGGCGTCCGAGCTGATGCTGCCCTGCAAGATCGATCAGGCGAGCGACCCGTTCTTCGGCCGCACCGGACAGATGATGGCGATCAGCCAGCTGCAGCAATCGCTGAAATTCGAGCTGCTCGTTCCCTTGCGCTCCGCCGAGCGCCCGACCGCCTGCATGAGCTTCAACAATCACAGGGATCATTTCGGGGAGGTCTGGGGGCTGCGCAACCATGCCGGAGAGCTGTCCCATACGGGCTGCGCGGCCTTCGGCATGGACCGGCTCGCCGTGGCGCTGTTCTGGACGCATGGGCTCGATATCGAGGCGTGGCCCGCGAGCGTCAGAGAGGCTCTGGCGCTGGGTTAGCGGCGTTCCCGCTCCGGCCGAAGTCGCGCCGGAGGCTCCGGCTTCTCGATCCTCGCCGGGAGCCGCACCCTCACGCGGCTCGGCAAAGCGCCGGCATGACGCGACGAGCGCTCACACGGGCGCTACCAAATTGGGTTCGTTGGCCAGATATTGAAATGATAGTTCGCCTGTTCGGGGACCCAAAGCCGTCGGCCCCTCCGATTACCGGGTTGCAACTTAAATCACTCGCCGACAATCGTCCTTAAATACGAATTTCTTCGCAGGGACAGCCTTGTTATGGCACATCCACGATCTATGATCTGATCTTCTGCAAGGAGAGGGAACAGGTGCGTATATCGCTCGAGCAAGGCTCTTCTCAGCTCCGCGGCATTCTTGATCGTCGGGAGCGAGTGGGCGTAGTGCTCGGCTTCCACATCGTCGACGGCGACGCGCTGGTGGACCTCTACACAGGTTCCGACCCGATGCCGGCCGAGGTCAAGAACCGGCAGAACCTCGACGCCCAAGCTATCTCGAAAGCCCGCTCGAACGATTGGCAGCAGAGCGTAGCGTTTTCCAACTGCGTTCAGCGTCAATTCCAAATTGAAATGAACGAACTTTCCATCAATATTTTGATCATATCGTAGTCTCGCAGATGCAGCCTGATGAGCGCGTCCACCCCGAATCGGGCATTCAACTCCGCCACCGGCGCTATACGTTCGCCTTCGCCATTGCGAACACCGACATGTGTCTCCAGCGAAAGTGGCAGTTCGTCATCGACCATCAGTTAGGCAATCTCCAGCGGTTGGCAGGTCAATAGTAATGCCGTTACGGCCCGGCGAGCAGGGCTGAACCTTCGACAGCGACCTCCATCTACGCGTCCGATCCACTCGCGTCACTCGTCCACCAATACCTCACATCAGGTCGCTTCTCTTCGACATGTCGACCGTCAGTCCCCTCCACGGCCGGCGATTTCCCCGTGAAAAGCTTTGCCCCCGCCTTGGTGTCGGAGGTGATCGGCCGGCGTTGACGGCGCATGGGATCGACCCCGGCCGGGCGCCGTCGTCGATGGCAGCGCGAGCGAACCGCGGCCAAGGGAATTCTCGCCGCGCATCGTTCGGTGTAGCATTGCCCGAGGCGCAGCCCCGCGGCGAGGAGAAGGCCGATGCCCAACATCGATCTCAACTGCGATTGCGGGGAGAGCTGGGGCCCCTATGTGATCGGCGCCGACGCGGACATGCTGGCCATCGTCTCCTCGGCCAATATCGCCTGCGGATTCCATGGCGGCGATCCGCTCGTCCTGCATCGCACGCTGACGCTCGCCAAGCAGCGCGGCGTCGGCGCCGGCGCGCATCCTTCGCTCATAGACCCTTGGGGGTTCGGGCGGCGGCGCATCGCGGTCGATGACCTCGGCGAGATCGAGAAGATCGTCATCTATCAGCTCGCAGCCATCCGTGGCATGGCGCAGACGCTCGGCATGCCCATCCGCCACGTGAAGCCGCACGGCTCGCTGGGCAACATGGCAGCGCTCGATTTCGAGCTGTCGCTCGCTCTGTGCCGAGCCGCGAAAGCGGTCGATCCGCGCCTGATCTTCCTGACCTCGCCGGGAAACGAAACCGAGCGCGCCGTCGATGCGAGCGGGCTGCCGAAGGCGATCGAGATCTACGCCGATCGCGCCTATGACGAGCGTGGCGATCTCATGTCGCGCCGGCGCGAGGGAGCGGTGCTGCACGATCCGGACCTCGCCGCGACGCGCATCTTGGGCTTTCTTCAGGAGGGAGCCATCACGACGGTGGATGGTCGCAAGATCCCTATGC
>JBIOEK010000031.1:0-14234 GCA_044445925.1 Hyphomicrobiales bacterium | reverse complement strand
GATCAACGCCTTGCCCCTTTGATTGAGCTTCTGGACGGTCGCCTCGTCGTCTCCGCTGCGCCGAGTAAGCTTCTTGCCGAGGAGAACCAGCACGATGGCGAGCAAGGCGAACAGGATCCCGTTCGCTTCCCAAGGCAAGTGCCAGGCGAAATTGACGGCCCCCACCATGAGTGCCGCGAGGCCGAGCCAGATCAGGAAGACGCCCGGCGCCGCCATCTCGAGCGTCGACAGGATGACGCCCGCGATCACCCAGGCCCAGGCCGGATTGTTGCGGATGAATTCCTCCATCGCCGTCAAGCCCCGCGCGGCGGGCCGGCCGGAGCTATGCTCGGCACCGCCGTGTTTCCGCGCCCCGCGCCGCCCGAGGAGCTGTCCGGACCGAACACGGCCTTGGCGATCTCGGCGATGCCCGCGACCGTGCCGCCGAGCGAAGCCATTTCGATCGGCAAGACGATGACCTTCTGGTTCGGCGCAGAGGCTAGCGCCTGCAGGACGCGCGTATATTTCTCGGCGATGAGGTAGTTCGCGGCCGCGAGATTGCCATGCGCGATCGCCTCCGAGACGGCGGCGGTGGCGTTGGCCTCCGCTGCCGCCGAGCGCTCCCGCGCCTCGGCGTCGCGGAAGGCTGCCTCCTTGCGCCCCTCCGCCGACAGGATGGCTGCCTGCTTGAGGCCCTCGGCCTTCAGGATCTCGGCCTGGCGCAAGCCTTCCGCCTCCAGGATGGCGGCGCGTTTCTCGCGCTCGGCCTTCATCTGCCGGCCCATCGATTCGACGATATCGGCCGGCGGCATGATGTCCTTGATCTCGATGCGGTTGATCTTCACGCCCCAGGGCGAGGCGGCCTGGTCGACCACCGTCAGCAGCCGCTCATTGATCGCGTCGCGATGCGAGAGCAGCTGGTCGAGATCCATCGAGCCCATCACGGTGCGGATATTGGTGGTGACGATGTTGAGGAGCGCGATGCCGAGATTGGAGACCTCGTAGGAAGCGCGCGCGGCGTCGAGGATCTGGAAGAAGGTCACGCCGTCGACCCTGACCGAGGCGTTGTCCTTGGTGATCACTTCCTGGGAGGGGACGTCGAGCACCTGCTCCATCATGTTCACCTTGTTCCCTATGGTGTCGAGATAGGGAACGATCAGCCCAAGGCCCGGCTGCAGCGTGAAGGTGTAGCGGCGGAAACGTTCGACCGTGTAGTTATAGCCCTGCGGCACCGTCCTGATGCCCGACAGCAAGGTCAGCACCACGAACACCACGAGGACGATGACGAAAATCCCGAATCCGCTGATCGGCATCGAATGCCTCCCTGGCTCGCCCCACACACGCAATGGCCGCCCGAATAGGCGGCCAGGGCGCTTTCTAGTCAAGCAGCCTGCTGAACTGCGAAGCCGGCTGAATTAGGGCGTGGGACTGCAAGCCCTCGGCCAAGCTTCGAGGGAGGCGAAGCCGGCAAGAATCCAAGGCGGCCTCGGCCGTGGCGCCGCCCTCGCGGAAGCGACGACACCGCGTTGACCTATTGTCTTTCCATACTCGCTTGCCGCATCGTCTTTCGGCGGGCCGGTAGTCTTCGAAGCGCCGCCTTGGCATGCTTCGACGAGCTCCTGCCCGGCCCGAAGCCCGATCCGAAGGTGACGTCCATGCAGATCATCGATCATGAGCGCGAAGCCAGCGAGGAGTGGCGCGAAGGCGTGCTGACGCGCATGCTCGTCTCCGCCGTCGCCGGCACGGCGCAGCTCTGCGTCTTCGAGCAATGGTGCGCGCCCGGCAAGGGAGCGCCGACCCATCTGCATGCCGTCGAGGAGGTGCTGACCGTGCAGGAGGGGCAGGCCGAGATGTGGATCGACGAGCACAAGGCGACGCTGACGAAAAATCAGTCGCTGATCGTGCCGGCCGGCCGCCGTCATGGCTTTCGCAATATTGGAGACACAACATTGCATGTCCGAGCGACGCTCGCCGCCCCGATCTTCGAGGCGGCCTTCGACGATCAGCGCGAGGTGTCGCGGCGCTGGCTGCCGCGGGCCCGTTCGTAGAGCTCAGGTCCTACACCATCGTCTCCGGCCGCATCAGGCGGTCGAACTCTTCCGCCGCGATCGCTCCTGAGGCCAGCGCCTCCTCGCGCAAGGTGGTGCCGTTGCGGTGTGCCGCCTTGGCGATGGCGGCCGCCTTGTCGTAGCCGATCGCCGGCGTGAGCGCGGTCACCAGCATCAGCGAGCGCGACAAGAGCTCCTTGATGCGCGCCAGATCGGGCCGGATTCCCACGATGCAATGATCGGTGAAGCTCAGCGCCGCATCTGCGACGAGCCTGATCGATTGCAGCATGGCGTTGACGATCACCGGCTTGAACACGTTGAGCTCGAGATGCCCCTGCGAGCCCGCGAAGGCGACGATCGTCTGGTTGCCCATCACCTGCGCCGCCACCATGGTCAGCGCCTCGGCCTGGGTGGGGTTGACCTTGCCCGGCATGATGGAGGAGCCGGGCTCGTTCTCGGGCAGGATCAATTCGCCCAATCCCGAGCGCGGGCCCGAGCCGAGCAGGCGGATATCGCTCGCTATCTTGAACAGCGAGGTCGCGACGCTGACGATCGCCCCATGCGCGAACACTAAGCCGTCATGCCCGCCGAGCGCCGCGAATTTATTCGCTGCCGAGGTGAAGGGCAGCTTCGTCTCGCTCGCGAGACGTGCCGCGAAGCGTTCGGCGAAATCTCGATGGGTGTTGAGCCCGGTGCCGACCGCCGTGCCCCCCTGCGCCAGCGGATAGAGGGCCTCGAGGCCGCTGCCGAGATGGGCGATGCCGAGCTCGAGCTGGGCCGCATAGCCTGAGAATTCCTGGCCGAGCGTCACCGGTGTCGCGTCCTGCAGATGGGTGCGCCCGATCTTGACGACGCCGGCAAAAGCCTCGGACTTGGCGGCGAGCGCCTGGCGCATATGCGCGAGCGAGGGCAGGAGCTTCGCCTCGATCTCGCTCGCGCAAGCGATGTTCATCGCCGTGGGGAAGCAGTCATTGGAGGATTGGCCGAGATTGACATGGTCGTTCGGGTGAACCGGCTGCTTCGCGCCGAGCCGTCCGCCGAGGAGCTCGCTTGCGCGGTTGGCGATCACCTCGTTGACATTCATGTTGGTCTGGGTGCCCGAGCCCGTCTGCCAGACGACGAGCGGGAACTCGCCGTCGAAGCGCCCGGCGATCACCTCCTCGGCGGCAGCCATGATCGCCCGAGCGAGGCGCGGCTCGAGGAGGGCGAGCTCCTGGTTCACGAGCGCTGCGATCTTCTTGACGAGCGCCAGCGCCCGGATCAGCTCGAGCGGCATGCGCTCCGTGCCGATGCGGAAGTTCCGCAAGGAGCGTTGCGTCTGGGCGCCCCAATAATGCTCGGCCGGCACGGCGATGTCGCCGAAGGAGTCCTTCTCGATGCGTTCTTCCGCCACGCTGTTCTCCCTGCGGGCCGCCAGGATCGCCGCCGCGCCCTGCGGCGAGGTCCTTTTTCGGTCGGCTCAGTTTAGAACTGGAACAATTCTATAATTATCGGAAATCATTGACCTTTTTCCGAAGACCACGTAGTCGGCCGGTCGGCGACGATGCCGGTTGCGAAGAGGAGTTGAGGTGAGAGCGATCATTGCGGTTTCGGCGCTTGGTGCGGGCTTGGCCCTGAGCGGACAAATGGCCTTGGCGGCCGAATTCTATATCGGCGAGCCGGTCGTGAAGGAAGGCTTGCAGCTCGTGCCCAATTATCTCACGGGCATCGAGATGGATCGCCATCCGCCCGGCATGTCGATGGATCCGAATTCCATCCATGTCGAGATCGACGTGCATGCGACGAAGGACGAGAAGCATGGATTCAGCGAGGATGCCTGGATCCCTTATCTCACCATCGCGACCACGCTCGAGAAGGTCGGCTCGAAATACAAGGAGGCGAAGAAGCTCGCGCCGATGACGGCAGGCGACGGGCCCCATTACGCCAACAACTTCAAGATGGACGGCCAAGGCCAGTACAAGATCACCTATGTGATCGAGCCGCCCTCGAAACAGGGCTTCATCCGCCATGTCGACAAGGCGACCGGCGTGCCGGCCTGGTGGGAGCCGATCAGCGTGTCTTGGACCTTCGACTATCCGAGCAAGCCGAAGGCCAAATGAGGCACGATGCCATCGCTGCGAACCCGGAGAAGATCGGCCATGCGGATTCCCGGCATCGCTCTGATTGCGGCCCTCGCGATGCCCGCTGTCGTGATGGCGGCCTTGGCGCAATCCGCGCTGACCCCGGTCAATGAGAGCGGGCAGGTCGTCCTCACCATCGAGAACCACGTCTTCTCTCCGGCCGAGATCCATGTCCGGGCGACCCAGAAGACCCAGATCCTGGTGAAGAATCTCGATCCGACGGCCGAGGAGTTCGACTCGACGAGCCTGAAGGTCGAGAAGGTGATCGCCGGCAAGAGCGAGGGCGTGCTGCGGCTGCGCAGCCTGGATCCGGGCAGCTATCCCTTCACCGGCGAATATCACGCCGACACCGCCAAGGGCGTCGTGATCGCCGAATAGATAGCGCAGGATCCCGCGCAGCCGCGCAGGCGCTAACATATCGCGAGCTCTCCCCTTTCCCCGGGGCCGTGTAGCGGAGCGGAATGGAGCCCGGGACCAGACAAAAAAGCTGCGAAGCGCATCATGTCCTGAGGGCCATGAGGGGCAGCCGCGACCCAGCGTCCTGGTTCAGAAAGATCGTGCCGATTCAGGCATTGCGCTTGCGGGTTGCCGCTGCCTTCCTGGCCGAAGCCGAGCGCGCGGCGGCCGTCCGGGACGCGGCAGCCTTGCCGCCGATCTTTCCGCCGCGTCGCGAAGGCGCGGTGTCGATGGGCTTGCCGCGGCCCGAGCCGCTCTTCTTGCCCCCGCCGGTCTCCTTGTTGACCGTCGCCCAGGCCCGGCGCTCGGCCTCGTTCTCGGGAAGGCCTCGGGATTCGTAGCCTTCCTCGATATGCTCGGCCTGGCGTTTCTGCTTGTCGGTGTAGCTGGATTTGTCGCCGCGCGGCATTGCGATCCTCCTGCGTTTCATCGACATTGAAACGCCGGATGCGCGGCGAAGTTCCTGAAACCTTGCTTTGCGGCTGGAGCATCGCTGCACGCCGTCGGCGGGCGCTGCGAACCATGACGAGAAAGGGATGATCGATGATCCGGGTTGGAGTAGGCGGCTGGACCTTCGAGCCCTGGCGAGGGACCTTCTTTCCCAAGGGCCTGGCGCATGCGCGCGAGCTCGAATATGCGAGCCGGAAGCTGACCTCGATCGAGATCAACGGCACCTTCTACCGCACCCAGACGCCGGACAGCTTCAAGCGCTGGGCGCAGGAGACGCCCGACGATTTCATGTTCTCGCTCAAGGCGGTGCGTTTCGCCACCAACCGCCGCGTGCTGGCCGAGGCCGGGGATTCGATCGAGCGCTTCCTCGGCAGCGGCCTCACCGAGCTGAAACAGAAGCTCGGGCCGATTCTTTGGCAATTCGCCCCGACCAAGAAATTCGACGAGGAGGATTTCGCGGCCTTCCTGGCGCTGTTGCCGAAGACGATCGACGGGCTGAAGCTGCGCCACGCAGTCGAAGTGCGCCATGAGAGCTTCCTGGTGCCGGCCTTCATCGCGCTGGCGCGCCGGCATTCGGTGGCGATCGTCTTCGCCGATTCCGACAAATATCCGGCGATCGCCGATGTGACGGCCGATTTCGTCTATGCGCGCCTGCAGCGCACCCATGAGGAGGTGCCGACGGGCTACACGCAAGACGAGATCAAGGCCTGGCTTGCGTCTGCGCGCGCTTGGGAGAAGGGCGAGGCGCCGAAGGGCTTGCCTCGCATCGACGAGGGCTCGCCGCCCAAGGGCAAGCGCGACGTCTTCATCTACATGATCTCGGGGGCCAAGGTCCGCGCCCCTGCCGCCGCCATGGCGCTCATCGAGGCGATCGGCTAGCGCGGCGGTGACGGTGCTCTGTTTCTTCAGGCAAAGGTAGATGAAAGCCCTCTTCGCTCCGAGGCTTCTTCCCTTCATCTCCCGGCCGGAATACATAGATTGCGCCAGCAGGAAGCATCGCCATGTTGATCGAAGGCCGCCACACCCGCACCATCTGGCTCGAGAAGGATGGTCGAAGCGTCGGCATCCTCGACCAGACGAAGCTGCCTTTCCGCATCGAGAGGCTGCGGCTCGAGACGGCCGAGGAGGTCGCCCATGCCATCTCCTCGATGCAGGTTCGCGGCGCGCCGCTGATCGGGGCGGCCGGCGCCCATGGGCTCGCGCTCGCGCTCAGCCGCGACCCGTCCGATGCGACGCTCGGACAAGCCTATGATCTCCTGGTGCGCTCGCGGCCGACTGCCATCAACCTCAAATGGGCTCTCGATCGCGTGGCCGCGCGGGTGCGCCCGCTTCAGCCGTCGCGGCGCGCCGAGGCGGCGCTCGCCGAAGCGAAAGCCATCTGCGACGAGGATGTCGCGATCAACGAGGGCATCGGCCGACACGGCCTGGCGCTGATCGAGGCCATCGCTGCAAGCAAGAAGCCCGGCGCCAAGGTCAATGTGCTCACCCACTGCAATGCCGGCTGGCTCGCGACCGTCGATCGCGGCACGGCGACGAGCCCGATCTACGCGGCGCAGGAGAAAGGCCTGCCGATCCATGTCTTCGTCGACGAGACGCGGCCGCGCAACCAGGGCGCCTATCTGACCGCCTTCGAACTCGGTGAGCAGGGCGTGCCGCACACGCTGATCTCCGACAACTCCGGCGGGCATCTGATGCAGCACGGCCTCGTCGATCTCGTCATAGTCGGCACAGACCGCGTGACCGCGAGGGGGGATGTCGCCAATAAGATCGGCACCTATCTCAAGGCGCTCGCCGCCAAGGACAACGGGGTGCCCTTCTACGTGGCGCTGCCTTCTCCCACCATCGACTTCTCGGTCGATGACGGGCTGCGCGACATCCCGATCGAGGAGCGCTCGGGCGAGGAGGTCACCCATGTGGCGGGCCTCGGCCCCGACGGCGAGGTGACGCGCGTGCGCATCGCGCCCGAGCGCACCAAGGCCGCAAACCACGCCTTCGACGTGACGCCGGCGCGCCTCGTCACCGGGCTCATCACCGAGCGCGGCATCGCCCCCGCGACGCGCGAGGGCTTGCGCGCCCTGTTCCCGGATCGGGCGGCTTAGCTTCATGTTCCTGTTGCGTTCTCATCGCGCTTCGATTATTATGCACCCTCGACATGACGTGCCGCGGCCCACAGCCCGGTGCGGTTCTTTGAACCGGTGAATCAGTAGCTCTCGCGCTCGCGCTGACCGCGGCGAAGCGCGTCCGTCGTCGCGCTCAAGTAAATAGCCGGCTACTTGAATCGGCGCATGCAATGTTGGGAATCAACATTCCTCAACATTCTCGGGGC
Organism: Hyphomicrobiales bacterium; assembly: GCA_044445925.1. GTDB lineage: Bacteria > Pseudomonadota > Alphaproteobacteria > Rhizobiales > Beijerinckiaceae > GAS188. The sequence goes on along the minus strand of JBIOEK010000031.1, from coordinate 6,855 downwards.
TTGGCGATCGCCGCGGAGCGAGCGGCTTTTCCATGAAAATCAATTATAATTCAAAGCGATATGGTTCGAGCCTGCATGTCATGGCGGGCCCGGCATGTCTGTCCCTCGACTGAAGCCATCAGCGTCCAAAATTGCCGAAAACCGCCGTTTTTCGTGCCCAAACGTCCATATCTGAAGCCGAAAACGTTCGTTAAGTCGATAGACGGCTATACAATATCCGATATCAAGCTTGCCGGTCTCGTCGCCCGCTCAGAGCGTGAACCAGTACCTCGTCATATGGAAGAAGACCGGCGCCGCGAAGATGACGCTGTCGAGCCGGTCGAGCATGCCGCCATGGCCCTCGATCATTCGGCCCCAATCCTTGACGCCGCGGTCGCGCTTGATGCCCGACATCACGAGCCCGCCGAAGAAGCCGAGGAGGCAGATGACGAAGGCCATGCCGGCCGCCTGAAGCAGCGAGAAAGGCGTGATCCACCATAAGGCTGCCCCGAGCGCAGTGGCGCTGGCGACGCCGCCGACCAGCCCCTCCCAGGTCTTCGAGGGCGACAGCTCGGGCGCGACCTTGTGGCGGCCGAAGAGCTTGCCGAACACATATTGCAGCACGTCCGAGCCCTGCACCACGAGCACCAGGAAGGCGATGAGCAGGAGGTTGCGCCCCTCGAAGCCCGGGATCTGCAAGGTCAAGAGGGCCGGCACATGGCTGACGCAGAAGACGCAGATCATCAGCCCCCATTGCACGAAGGCGATGCGCTCGAGGAAGCGCGTGGTGTCGCCCCGCGAGGCGGCGATGATCGGCAGGAGCAGGAAGCAATAGACCGGGATGAAGACCGTGTAGAGGCCGTACCAGTCGATGAAGACGAGGTAATATTGCAGCGGCAGGCCGATGAAGAAGGTGGCGGCGAGGGCCCAATGGTCGCCGCGCCGCGTCGGCGTCAAGGTCATGAATTCGCGCAAGGCCGCGAAGGAGGCGAAGGCGAAGAGCAGGATCACGCCGCCCTTGCCGAACAGGAAGGCGAGCGCGACCAGCAGCACCATCACCCACCAGGCCTTGATGCGGGCGTTGAGGTTCTCGATCGACGGGTTGGGCTCGGGGCCGGCGCGCGCCTTCAGGATGGCGCCGATGAGCGAGGCCGCGACGAGCACCGCGACGACGCCCGCAAACAGCATCCAGCTCTCGCGCGGCATGGTCATCCCGCCTCTCCGATCACCACCGTCCCTCCTCTTTGGGCCGCAGCGCCAGCAAGGCGGCGCGCGAGCGCTCGAGGAAAGCCTCCTTCTCCTCGCCGGCCGAAAGCGCGATCGGCGCCCCGAAAATGACGCTGCACAAAAGCGGGATCGGCAGCAGCTCGCCCTTCGGCATGACGCGCGAGATATTGTCGATCCATACCGGCACGAGCTCGATATCGGGCGTGGCCTTGGCGAGATGGTAGAGCCCGCTGCGGAAAGGCAGGAGCGGCTCGTCCGTCGTGTTGCGCGTGCCTTCCGGAAAGAGGATGAGGGAGGAGCCCTGCTTCACCGCAAGCGCCATCAGCTCGACCGGATGGGGCGCGCCGGGCGTGGGGTGCCGGTCGATCATGAGGGCGTTGAAGACTTGCTTGCCGATGAAGCCGCGCAATCCCGGCCTGTCCCAGTAATCGGCGCCGGCCACCGGACGGGTCAGGGCGCGCAGGGCCTTCGGAAGCACCGTCCAGATCAGCACAAAATCGCCATGGCTGCCGTGATTGGCGAAATAGATGCGCTGGCGTGCGGCAGGCAGGCAGCCTCGCCAATCGGCCCTGACGCCGGTCACGACGCGGGCAAGCCCGGTGACCAGCGAGGCGAGGAGAGGTGCGGCGAGGCTCCCGATCATCCCGTCCTGTGCCATTTGAGCAGCGCGGTGATGCCGATGAGCGCCATGACGGCGACGCTCGTCGCGAGCTGGAGCAGCAGCCATCCCGCCTGCAACCTCAACAGCCGCAGCGCCCCGTCGACCCGCGCCTCGAGCGGGCGTCCGAGCTTTGACTTCGATGCGAGCCCCAGCCGGTCCATCGCCGTATCGAGCCCGTCGAGATCGAGATGGCCCTTCGCCAGCTCACCGAAGAGGTCGGCGTCGAGCGCCACGCGCGCGGCGAAGAAGGCTTCGCAAACGCCGGCGATGAAGGTGACCGAAGCGTCGATCGTGAAGAGCGGCGGTCCTGCGAGGACGGCGAGCGCCGGTATGGCGATGAAGGAAGCGACCGTCAGCGGGGTCGAGAAGAGATGCAGCATATGACCCCGCCGCAACACCGCGGCCATGACGCCACAGGCGGCGCGGTCCTCAGGGTTCACGGGCCGCCTCCTCGATCGCGGCCATCTGGGCCGCAGACAAAGCGAGGCGCGGCCGCGCGGCGCGCAGTCGCGACACGGCATCCTCGAGCGTGGCGGAACGCCTTGTCCGTAGCAGCCAGGTGGCGACCGCGGCGGCGCTTCGCCCATAGCCGAGCGCGCAACAGACGAGGACCGGCCCGTTCGGACGCGCCCGCTCGATCGCCTCGGCCGTCTCGACGAGCCTCTGCGCGGGCGGAGCCACGAGATCGAGCATGGCCACGCAATGCCAGCTTCCGCCAAAGCGCGGCGCCGCGAACTCCGCGGTAAGATCGATGACGGCGCGAATGCCGCTGTGGCGCAGCTCGGCGCCAGTAGGAAAGCGTCCGAGCGAGACGCCGTCGGCGATCGGCGCAGGTCTCGCGTCGCGGCGCGTCCACAACCTCGAATTCAGGAAGGCGCCGAGCCGATAGGGCGCGGTGAGGATGCGCGCCGCGAGGCTCGCATGGCCGTCAGCGTATTTCTGGAACAGGGTAGGGCCTATGGCTGCATAGGCGAGCCCCACCATGGCGAGGGCAAATGCCGGCCACAACGCCCACAGCCAAGCCGGATCGGCACCCGCCGCGCCGACGCCGGCCAGCACCGAGGAAGCGAGGATCGAGGCGCCCGCTCCGTAGCACAGCGCGAGCTTGCGGCGATCTCGATCGCGCGTGAGCTTTGCTTGGGCGAGCGGCGGAGCGCCTCGATCGGGCCAGGCCCAGATGCATAAAAGCCCGAGCAGGGCACCGGTCGGGATATCGAGGAAATGGTGCTGGTAGGTGGTCATCACCGAGGCCACCACCAGCGCCGACCAGGCTGTGAACAAGGGCAGGGCGAGGCGCGGCAGATGCCTGCTGTAGAGGCTCCACAGGATCACTGTCAGCGCCACATGCAGCGAGGGCGCCTGGTTGAAGGGCTTGTCGAAGGCGCCGAGCGCCTCGAACAGGAAGCCGAAGAGACCGGAGGTCTCGGGTTTCGGCCAGGAGAAGCGCAACGGGAAGGCGATGAAGCACGAGACTGCGACGATCTGCGCGGTCAACAGCCGCCTGCCATGCGTGTCGAGCTCGCGGCGCGTGGCGCAAACGAAAAGGGAGACGGCATAGAAGGCGTTGGTCGACCAGTAGGGCAGGATGGTCCAGTCGAGGAACGGCACGTGCCGCTCCCAATCGTAGACCAGCGCCGGCACATGCGCCTTGAGCGAGGCGAGCCAGTTCGCCGCGCCGTAGGTGACGTAGAAGAACGGTCCGAGGCAGGCGAGCCACAACGCCGCGCGCCTGACCGGCCGGGCTTCGGGCAGGTCCCGCGTCGCGCCTAAGGAGCTCGTGGCGACTGCGCTCAAGCCTCGACCTTCTGTCCCGGGGGGCTCGCCTCGCCGCCTGCCCTCTCGCTCGTCTTGGCGCCGATCTTGCCCATCGTCTCGTCGCTCGTCTTTTGCGCCCCTTCGCGCAGCGCCAATGACACGGTGAAGATGCCCCATTCGTCGATGCGCTGCTCGAGCTTGCGGAAGCCCATGGTCGCGACGAGCTCGTCCATCTCGGCCTGGCTGCGCCTGCGCATCACCCAGGGCTCCCCGCCGCGATGCGAGGTGAGGGCGCGGGCGATCATCTCGAGCTGAGGATGCCAGGGCTGGTTGGTGTAGACCAGACAGGAACCGGGCTCCATCGCTTCAGCGAGCCCTTCGAGCGAGGCGCGGATCATGCCGTTGTCGGGAAACAGCTCGTAGAGGCCCGAGACGATGGCGAGCGTCGGCTTCGGCGTGACGGCGGCGAGGTCCTTGCGGGCGAAGGCATCGCCCTTCCTGAACGCGGCGATGTCGGCAAGCCCCTTCTCGGCGATCAGCTTCGTCCCCGCATCGACATTGAGGTCGCTATAGTCGCGCAAGAGGATCGAGGCAGGCTTCTTCACGCCTTGCGTCAGCGCCTCCAGCACATAGCGCCCATGCCCGGCGGCGATGTCAATGACATGAACCGGCCTGCCCGCCGCCTCGAGCTTCGCCAGGGCGAGGCGGATCAGCTCCTCCACATTGAGCTTGCGGCTGCGGATGCCGCGCCAACCGATGGAATCCAGATAGGCTTTGTCGATGGCGCGCCCCACCGTGCCGAGCCCGGCGGGCCGGTTGCGGTAGACGTAATCGAGCGTCGAGCCGGAATCGAAGCCGGTCTTGCGGCCGAGCGCGATGCCCCTCGACATCAGGCCGCCGAGCCTCAGGCCGAGGCGGGTTGCCATCCAATAGAGGCCGCGCGGCGAAAGCGGCGAGAGCGGCGAGGCGAGGCTGTCAGCCTCGTCGCGCGTATAGCTCGCCTTGTCCGCATCGAGGAGGCTCGGCCGCGCCGCAGGCGCATCGAATTGCGCCAGGATGAAGCGCCGCGCCTTCTCGACTGCGGTATTCCGGTCGCGCTCCCCGAGCGTATCGTGGAAGAAGCCCGCCAGCACATGGCGTTCCTTCACCTTGGCCCCGAGATTGACGAAGAAGCGATGCTGCGGGGCGTGGCGCACCACCCAATCGGAGCCGGAGATCAGGAGCTGCGTCGGGATGATGATGGCGCGCGCGTCGGCGACGACGCGGTCGGCCACCTCGTGGAGGCCGATGAGAACATTGACCGAGATCGCCCGCGTGATCAGCGGGTCGGCCTTGTAGGAGGCGATGCGCTCGCGGTCATGCGTCAGGAAGCGCGGCTTCACATAGGAATTGACGAAGAAATTGCCGCGCAGCCGCTGCTTGAGCTTCAGCAGGGCCCTGGCGAAGGGCACATAGAGCTTCACCTCGAAGGCCGGCGAAGCGAGCACCATCGCCCTGATCCTCGGCGCATAATCATGCGCCCAGGCGGCGGCGATGACCGCGCCGACCGATTGGGCGATGATCGCCATGTCCTCGACCGCGACCCCGTCCGCGCCTGCGATATGGTCGACGAAGCTCTGCACATCGCGAATGCTCGTCGCGATCGAGGGCGAGAAGCCGCGCTCTCCCGGCGAGCGGCCATGGCCGCGCGCGTCCCAGGCGTAGAAGCTGAAATCCGGCAGGCTGAGCTCGTCGACGAGATGCGCCATGCGGCCTGAGTGCTCATGGCCGCGATGGAAGAGCAGAATGGCGCCTCGAGGCTCGGGCGTCGCCGCCGGCCAGTGCCGATAGAAGAGTTCGACGCCGTCATGCGTCGTGAAACTCAGCTCTTGCGCCTGCCGCATGCCCCAGGCCCCTCTCGCCTACCCGCTACAATGTCCGGCTCTCATTGTCATTCCCGGCGTGCTTTGGAAGGTTTGCCACACCGGAAATCACAAGGGCCGATCTCTCATGGGCGCGTAGAGGCGGCTGGAATCTGGGCGATTCCCCGGCGCACCCGGTTCCAAATGGTGGCGGCCGACAAGATCGCGAGGAGCGGCATGAGCCAGAACAGCCAATCGGGCAGGGGCAGCATGAGCCCCACCCATAGTCCCAGCGCGCCGAAGGCGAAGGCTCGGTCGCTCTTGCCGAGAGGGCCGTCATAGCGCCGTTCCGCGCCCGTGAGAGGCCCCATCACGCCCGCATATTCGGAAAGCAGGGCGAGGAAGATGACGGCGACAACGGAGCTCGGCCCGAAGGGCGCGACCAAGGCGAAGGGCAGCATGAGGGCTGCGTCCGAGACGACATCGCAGAGCTCGTTGAGATAGGCGCCGAGCCGGCTCTTCTGGCCGAATTCGCGCGCCAGCACGCCGTCGACGGCATTGAGCGCCATGCGAATGAAGAGCCAGACCGGCAGGAGAAGGAAGAGCGGCCTGAGCCAGCTCAACTCGCACAGAATGAAGCCGATGAGAATCGAGCCTGCGGCTGCCGCCAGCGTCACCTGGTTCGCCGTGACGCCGGCTGCGGCGAGCCTTGCCGCAAGCGGGCGCAGCAGCGCCTGGAAGCGCGGCTTCAGATCATAGAGGGTCATCGGCTTCGCCCGCTCGACGGCTCGGCGCCATCAGAATATCCGGACGGCTTCGCGTTCGATTTGCGCGCGAACATATTTGTTAAGCCCTTTGCGCGTGCCGTAATCGACCGGCATATGCAGGACTTCGCGCATGCGCTCACCTGATCCCGGCCCGCATGAAGCTCTGCACGAATTGGCGCTGGAACAGCAGGAAGCCGATGAGGAGGGGTCCCGAGGTCATGATGGTCGCGGCCGTGATCACCGACCAGTCGATCCCCTGGTCGGAGGTGGCGAACACCGAGAGGCCGACGGTCAGCGGGCGCGTCTCGACCGAGTTGGTGATGATGAGCGGCCACAGGAAGTTGTTCCAGTGGAAGCTCACCTGCACGAGGCCGTAGGCGAGATAGATCGGGCGGGCGAGCGGCACATAGACGCGCCAGAGCACGCCGAGCGTGCCGCAACCCTCTATGCGGGCGGCCTCCTCCAGATCCTTGGGCACGCCGAGGAAGGCCTGCCGCAACAAGAAGATGCCGAAGGCCGAGGTGAGATAGGGCAGGGCGACGCCGACCAGCGAATCGACGAAGCCCAGCATCCGCACCGTCTGGTAGTTCGCGACCGCGAGGATCTCGGGCGCGATCATCAGCTG
>JBIOEK010000030.1:0-14711 GCA_044445925.1 Hyphomicrobiales bacterium | reverse complement strand
GGCCGATGCCGGCGGCGGCAACGGAGCCGGGGCTGTCGCGCCTGCCCGCATCTTCCGCCCCGCTCCTCCGCGGCCTCCTCGCTATCGCGGGCCGATCGTCGTGCGCCGGAGCGACAAGGATGCGCCAGGCTGCATCGACTACCGGATCGGCATGCACAGCTATTATGGCTATCCGATCCCGGTGAGGTGCCAGCCCTATCTCTACCCCTACTCGGTCGAGTTCGACTGAGACGAGCGACGCGCGGGCGGAAGTCGGGATCGTGCTCCACCTCGATTCCCCTCCCGCTCGTCCCTACGAAAGCTGGACCTCGGAAGGCCCTAATTCCCGCTTTGGCGGGGATGAGCGGACAAGGATTTCCCCTATGCTAAGGTAGGCTCGGCCCGACCATCCGCGGAAGAGATCCGGGGATCGCCGGGGCCCTGATCTTCACCCAGCATGCGAGGACCGAACCTTGAGCGATCTCAACGGAAAGGCTGCACTGATCACAGGCGCAACCCACAGCATCGGCGAATTCATCGCGAGAGGGCTGCACGCGGCAGGAGCCAAGGTCCTGATCACGGGTATCGAGGACGCGAAGGGCGAACGCGTGGCGGCGTCCCTCGGCGAAGGCGCGATCTATCAGCATCTCGACGTCGAGGAGGATGGGGAGATCGAAAGCTGCCTCGCCAGGAGCCATGCTCTTTTCGGCCGGCTGGACATCCTGGTGAACTGCGCCTGCTCCTATCTCGATCAAGGCTTGGCCACCCCGCGTGCGGATTGGCTGAAATGCCTGAACGTCAATATCGTGGGGCCGGCGATTCTGGTGCAAAAGGCCGTGCCCTATCTCACCAAACCCGGCGGCGTGATCGTCAATATCGGCAGCGTCTCGGGGAAATTCGGCAACGCTTCGCGAGGCCCCTATTCGGCCGGCAAGGCGGCGCTGATGCACTTCACCAAGCTCGCGGCAGTGGCGCTCGCTCCCCAGGGACTGCGCGCCGTCACCGTCTCGCCGGGTTGGACCTGGTCTCCGCCCATGGAGGAGATGACGGGCGATAACCGCGCCTTGGCCGATCGCGCCGGCGCCGATGTGATCCCGCTCGGACGGGTCGGGCGGATGGAGGAGGTGGCCAATGTCGTCGCCTTCGCCTGCTCGGACAAAGCTTCCTGGGTCAATGGCTGCGACCTCCCGGTCGATGGCGGGTTCTCGGCGCTCGGCCCCGACCAAGGCCGCGGGCCGCGATATTGGTGCGATGTCCATCGCTCGGAGATCGAGGCCTAGAGGCTAAGCTGCCCTCTCCAACCCTCCTCGCCTTTCGATGAAGGCGCAGATTTCCGAAACGCCCTTGCCTCTGCGCAATTCGGTGAAGACGAAGGGCTTCTCGCCGCGCATGCGCCGCGAATCCCGGTCCATGACGTCGAGATTTGCACCCACATGCGGGGCGAGATCGACCTTGTTGATCACGAGCAGATCCGAGCGGGTGATGCCGGGGCCGCCCTTGCGCGGGATCTTGTCGCCCTGCGCCACGTCGATGACGTAGATCGTCAGGTCGGCGAGCTCGGGCGAGAAGGTCGCGGCGAGGTTGTCTCCCCCCGATTCGATCAAGATCAGGTCGAGCGCGGGGAAGCGGCGCTTCATCTCCTCGATCGCCGCGAGATTGATCGAGCAGTCCTCGCGGATCGCGGTATGCGGGCAGCCGCCCGTCTCGACGCCCATGATGCGATCGAGCGACAGCGCCTGGGCCCGCGCCAGGATCTCGGCATCTTCCTTGGTGTAGATGTCGTTGGTGATGGCGGCGATGTCGTAATGCTCGCGGAACTGCTTGCATAAATGCTCCATCAAGGCGGTCTTGCCGGAACCCACCGGGCCGCCGATGCCGACCCGGAGGGGCCCATGTGGAGAAGCAGACATCAGGCAAGGCTCCTGAAGACGAGATAAAGGAAGCCCGCGCCGACGAGCAGGCAGAGCGGCGAATAGAGCGACCTATCGAGCCTGGCAAAGGGATCGAGCGAATGAGCCCGCCGCCAGGCGGGAAGATAGCCTGCCCCTCCCCTTGCGAGAAAAACGAGGGCGAGTGCGGCACCGATGCCGCAGACGAGACCGCCCGGCAAGAGGAGCGCAGCGATCCCGGCCTTCATGACCTGAAGAGCCTCGAATATTGGGTCTCGTGCCGGATCGAGGCGAGGTCGGAGCGCAACGCCGCGGAACCGAGATCATCGAGGCTCGCGCGGGCGGCGCGCCCCGCAGCGAGGCGTGCCCTCTTCGCCAGGGAGGCAATGACCCTCTGCCCGTCGGTCTGGCCGACGATGCCGAGCCGCACCACCGCGGAGACGAGGTTTCCCGCAAATTGCAGGGCGAAGGCCGCAAGCGATGGCCGCAGCGGAAGGCTGTGCGCGGCGAGCGAAGCCCCGAAGGCCACCGGATAGGCGATTTCGGGCAATGTGGCCAAGGCCGCATCGAGGATCGGGCTCGGCCATGAGGCGCAAAGCGTCTCGAGAAAAGAGCGGCCTTGCTGGGCCGTCTCGAGGCGCCGCTCGCGCGAGGGCTGGAGCGCGAGCGCGAGCTCGGCTACCTCCTCGAAGCGAGGCTCGGCCTCATTCTCGGTGTTTGGGCCAAGCGACCTTGCCGCGCAGGCGGCGAGGATGAGGTCGGCGCGGATCGATCCATGCTCCATGAGATCGACGAGCCAGGCCGAGAGCGTCGCCATGTCGCGCACATCGCCATCCTCGACCGCCTGCTCGAGGCCGTGGCTATAGGCGAAGGCGCCGACCGGGAAGGCAGGCGACAGGAAGGCGAAGAGCGGCAGGAGGCCGAGGGGGTTCATGGCGCCGCAGAAGCGCAAGACAGATAAAGACGCAATGACTGCGCGCCTTCCTCCCGTGGCCGCAGCAAAGGACAGCAAACCCTCCCCCGCTCGCCGAGGGCCTCATTGGCGCGAGCGGGGTTCAGGCGAGCACCGAGACGAGACGCGCCGGATCGATATTGCCGCCGCAGATTGCGAGCACGACATTGTCCTTCTCGGTAAAGCCCCAATCCTTCCTGCTGCGCAGCGCCGCGAGCGGGGCCGCGCCCGCGCCTTCGGCCAGGAGCTTGCAGCGCGTGAGAAGAAAGCGGATGGCATCGGCGATCTGCTCTTCGCTCACGAGCACCACCTCCTCGACCTCCCGCTGGATGACCGGCAGGCAGGCCTTGCCGACGATCGGCGGGGCGAGCCCGTCGGCGAGCGTCTTGCCGTTGACGACCTGGACGGGGTGGCCTTCCCGCAGCGCCTGTGTGGCGCAGCAGGCAAGCTCGGGCTCGACGCCGATGATCCTGGCCTTGCTGCCCGAGGCGCGCAGCGCCATGGAGAGCCCGCCGATCAGCCCGCCTCCGCCGATGCCGCAGAAGACCGCCGACACATCCGGCAGATCTTCGAGGATTTCGAGGCCGAGTGAGGCATGGCCCTCCATCAGCGCCACATTGTCGTATGAGGCGACGAAAGTGAGGCCTTGCGCCTCGACCTCGGCCATGCAGCGCTGATAGGTCTCTGCGGCCGTCTTGCCGTCGAGAATGACCTCGGCGCCATAGCCTTTAGTCGCGGCGATCTTTGTCAGGCTAGCGGCCTCCGGCATGGCGACGACGGCGCGCGCGCCGACAATGTTGGCGGCGTAGGCGAGGCCTTGCGCGGCATTGCCGGCCGAGAAGGCGATGACGCCGCGCTTGAGATCCTTGCCGTCCATGGTCAGCAGCGCGTTCACCATGCCGCGCACCTTGAAGGATCCGGTCTTCTGGAAGAGCTCGGCCTTGATGAAGACATTGCAGCCCATCTCCTTCGACAAGGTCGAGGAGGAGAGAAGCGGCGTCCTCATCACATAGGGGCTGGTGCGCTCGCGCGCCCCCTCGATGCGCGACAAATCATACATGGCGAGCTCCGTTCGGGCGTGTTTCCGGCGCAGTCGGCGCCTCTTCGCGTCCATGGTCGTGATGGGCATGTCCGAGGTCGCGCCCGTGATGGCCATGGCCCGCCCCGTCATAGGCGCCCTTCTCCGGCCGGAAGGGCCTTGCCACGGGCCTCGTGGCAAGGCCGAGGCCGCGCAGCATCTCGACGAGCACATGGTCCTTCATGAAATAGATCGCGCCTGCGGTGATCTCGGCGGGCGTATGCCGGTTGCCGAGATGCCAGGCGGCTCGCAGCAGGCGGGCCGGATTGTCCGAGGTAACCTCGACGAGCTCCTCCGGCGCGGCGATGACCCTCACGAGCCGCCCATCCTCGAGCTTGAGCGCATCGCCATCCTCGATGCGCGTGGGCCTCTCGAGATCGAGCAGCACCTTGCGCCCGCTCGCGCAGGCGAGCATGGCGCGGCGCCGGTAGCGATCCTCATGCCCAAGCGTCACGGTATCGACGACGAGATCGGCCGAGACCGCCGGCTCGCGGGCGATCGAGATGGCGCGGATCGGTGGTCCCATTCTGGCCAGGCTCCTGATGCGGGCGCGAACGGTAGGTTCGGCAGTCGTTGGGGTCAAGGAACCGCGCTGATCCGTCATTTCGGGGCTCAGCGAGGAGCGGGTGATCCGCACCGGGGCGAGACGTCACAGCCGTCGGACCTGCCGCGGCGTTCCTCAGCGGACATTTGCGGTCCTTGAGATCGTATCATTTCTTCGAGAGCTGGAAGACGGCATTTCGGAACGATGCCGAGCGGCTCTGCGGCCTCATGAGCCAGTCTAGCGCAGCGCGCTCGGTTGCGCAGCTTGAGCACCACCGCCTCTTGGCCGCTCGCCCTTGATCCAGGTCAAGGCCGCGGGATCGCGGCGCATGTCATTCGAAACGGAAGGGGCGTCGCGGGAGAGCGACATGCAAATCGAGCAGATCCATCACGTCGCCTATCGCTGCAAGGACGCGAGGGAGACCGTCGAGTTCTACAAGCGCGTCATGAACATGGATCTCCTGGGGGCGATCGCCGAGGACAAGGTGCCCTCGACCAAGGCTCCGGACCCTTACATGCATATCTTCCTCGACGCGGGGGCCGGCAATATCCTCGCCTTCTTCGAATTGCCGAATTCGCCGCCCATGGGCCGCGACCCCAACACGCCCGATTGGACGCAGCACATTGCCTTCCAGGTCAAGGACATGGAGGAGCTCATGGAGGCCAAGGAACGCGCCGAGGCCGCGGGCCTCGATATCGTCGGCCCGACCGATCACACCATCTTCAAGTCGATCTATTTCTCCGATCCGAACGGCCACCGGCTGGAGATCGCGACCTGGACGGCAACGCCAGAGCAGCTGGCGCGCATGAAAGCCGTGGCTCCCGCGATGATCGAGGAATGGTCGCGCACCAAGAAGCCGCCCCGCCACGCGGCGTGGCTGCACGAGAAGGAATTCGCCGGCACGGCGTGAAGCTCGACGCAGGCCGCCGCGGCGCGCCGCAGCTGCGGGTGGGCCTTCGCGCGGGGATGGAGGAAAGATGGGAAAGCTCGTACTCGCCGCCAAGGTGACGCATGTGCCCTCGCTCATGCTGTCCGAGGAGGAAGGCAGCCCCCTCAAGGGCAGGCGCGACGGCGCCATCCATTCCTTGCACGAGCTCGGCCGGCGGGCGAAGGAGCGCGGCGTCACGAGCTTCGTGGTGTTCGACACCCATTGGCTCTCGAACTTCGGCTATCACATCAACGCCAACTCAAGGCATCACGGCTCCTTCACCAGCCATGAGGCGCCGCACATGATCCAGGATCTCCGCTACGAGCTGCCGGGCGACCCGGCGCTCGCCGAGGCCATTGCGGACGAAGCCGGCAAGGCCGGGCTCAAGGTCATGGCGCATAGGGTGGCGACGCTCGGCCTCGAATACGGAACGATCGTGCCGATGCATTACATGAATCCCGACGGCTGGGCCAAGGTCGTGTCGATCGCCTCGCCGCTGTTCACCTCGCTCGAGGAGAGCCGGACCTTGGGCGAAGCCACACGGCGCGCCGTCGACGCATCGGATGAGCGGGTCGCGATCATCGCCAGCGGCTCCTTGTCGCACCGGCTCTGGCCGAACAAGAATCTCGGGCCCGAAGCCTGGACCTCGATCGCGAGCGAGTTCAACCGGCAGGTCGACCTGCGGGTGCTCGAATTATGGCAACAGCGCCGCTACCGCGAATTCGTCGCCATGCTTCCCGACTACGCCGTCAAGTGCAATGGCGAGGGCGGCATGGCCGACACCATCATGCTGTTCGCGGCGCTCGGCTGGGAGGCCTATGAGGGCGAAGCCGAGCAACTATGCGAATATTTCCCGTCGAGCGGCAGCGGCCAGGTCAATATGGAGTTCCATGTCGACCATTGAGGCGGGCAAGGCCGCCCTCCCCTTCAGCCCCTTGCCGGCCGGTTCACCAGGATGATGCCGCCGAGGACCAGCGCCACCGCGAGGACAAGCCCGAGATCCAAGCTGTCGCCCAGGATGAAATGACCGGCGAGCACACCCATCAGCGGAGTCAGGAAGGTGAAGGACGATAACTCCCCGGAATGGTATTGGCGCAAAAGCCAGAACCAGACGAGGAAGGTGACGCCCGCGATCCAGACCATCTGGTAGAGGATGCTGAACGCCGGCACCAAGGAGAGCTTCGCCGGCAAGCGCTCGCCCGCGAGCCACGCCGCGACGACGAGCAGCAGCCCCGAGACAACGAGCTGGTAGAGCAGGATCTTGGTGGCCGGCGCCAGGCGCAGCCCCGTCCCCTTCACGAGGAGCGTCGTCCCGCCCCAAAAAGCGCCGGCCGCCAGCGAGAGCAGGTCGCCGAAGAGCATCCCCTGTTGCGTCGAGGTTCCGAGGGCCAGCGCGACGCCGAGGAAGGACAGAGCCAGGCCGACCCATTGGGCCGGGCGCAAGCGCTCGAGCGGCAAGAGGAAAGCAGCACCCAGCGCGACGAAGAACGGGGCGGTGTAGAGGAAGAGGATGGCGTGGCTCGCGCTCGTCCATTGCAGGCCGACGAACAGGAACAGGAATTCGAGCCCGAAGAGCACGCCCGCCGCCAAGCCCGGCCGCAAGGTCGCGTCGCGCTTGAAGATCGAGGGTTCGCGCCAAGAGGCCCAGGCGCCGACGATGAGCGCGCCGCCGAGCGAGCGGATCGCCGCCTGCGAGATGGGCGGGACCTCGGCGAGAGCGAGCTTTGCCAGGACTTGCTGTGCGCCCCAGCTCAAGCAGCACATCAGAATCAGGGAGATCGCCAGGCGATCGAGCGAGCGGGCTCTATTCATGGTGCGGGCTTTGGTCTCTCCATCCCTATCCGCTTCAGCCGCGCCGCATCGAGAACAAGGCGATCATGCCCCCAAGCGCCAGGAGCCCGGCGCCCAGGGAAAGCCAAAGGACGACCGCCGTTCCGGCCCGCTCGAACAGCGCGGCGTAGATGAGCGGCGCCAAAGCGAAGGCGACGTTCTGGAAGGCCGCCAGCAGGCCGCTGGCGCGCCCAAAGTTGCGCGAGCCGAACAGGGCGAGCGGGATCATGACGCGGGCAAGGCTCATCGAGCCGCTGCCGACTCCATAGACGATCATGAAAGCCATGGTGGACGAGCCGATGGAAGCCGGCACGAGCGCGATGGCGAAGGAGAATGAGAGCAGCGCCGAGGCCGCGATGCCGGTGAGGAGCGGCGAATGCCTCGAGCCCATGGCGAGATCGATGAGGCGCGAGCTCACTTGCAGCACCCCGAGCAGCGAGGCGAGCCAGATCGCCTCGGCGTGCTCGGCGCCGAGATGCCGCAGGAGATCGACGAGATGGACCGATAATCCCCAGGAGATGAAGCCGCTGAGGCACATGCTCGGCACGAGGATGAGCAGGGCGGCCGCGTGGCGCGCCGGGGGGACGGCTTCCGGCACCAGGCGCGCCGACAGGGCAGGAGCCTTCTTTTCGAGCTTGGTTTCAAGCAGCCACCAATGGAAGGGCGCGCATAGGAAGAGCTGCACCGCGGCGAGCACGAAGCAGGTCGAGCGCCAGCCGAGCGCACCGTCGAGAAAGCCGAGCACGGGCCAGGCGATGGAGGAGGCAGCACCGGTGAACAGCATCAACACGGTCATGGCCTTGCGGGCGCCGGCGCCCGCGAGCTGCGCCACCGCGACGAAGGCCGAATTGGTCAGGAACATGGCGCCGCCGACCCCCATCACCACCCAGGCGAGGAGATAGGTCACGAGGCTCGAGGAGATGGCGACGAGGCAAAGCGCCAGCCCCGCGATGACCGCGCCTATCGTCATGATGTTGCGCGCTTCGCCTCGGTCGAGCTTGCGGCCGAGCCAGGGCGCGAGCGTCGCGCTGACGAGCAGCATGACGGTCACGCCCGCATAGACGACTTCCTCGGAAAGCCCGGTATCGCGCGAGATATCGCCGGCCAGGATGGTCGGCAGATAGAAGCTCGAGCCCCAGCCGATGACCTGGCCGGCGCCGAGCCCACCGATCAGCCGCGCCAACGGAAAGCGCGCGGCGAAACTGGTGGATCTGGCGAGCGACATCCGTTTTTCTTGGTATCGGCGAGCAGGGCGGCCGGGCGTGGCTTTCGGTAGATGACGCTAAGGCAGAAAATAAGGTTGCGCCATCGCATCTCCATGGCGGCTTAGCAGGGCTGATTCCCGCTGCAAGCGCATCTCCACGGTCGGGTCGGGCGAGTGGACCGATGCTATCTCGGTGTCGGCGCTTCCTCGATGTCAACGACCCTTGGCCTTGCGCCATGAGGCGAAATCGAGAGAGCTCTGCGGGTCGGTCGGCGGATAAAGTCCCAGGATCGAACGCCCCTTCATCACCTCCTCGGCGACGAAATCCTCGAAGGCCGTCATCTCCACGGCCTCCTTCGCGACCTCGTCGGCGAGATGGGCCGGCACGACGACCACGCCCTCTGCGTCCCCGACGACCACGTCGCCTGGAAAGACCGGAACATCGCCGCAGCCGATCGGCACGTCGATGTCGATGGCCTGGTGCAAGGTGAGGTTGGTCGGCGCCGAGGGGCGGTGGTGATAGGCCGGGAAGCCGAGCTTCGCTATGTCTGGCGAATCGCGCAATCCGCCATCGGTCACCACCCCTGCGGCGCCGCGCTTCATGAGGCGCGACACGAGGATGGCGCCCGCCGAAGCGGCGCGCGCATCCTTGCGGCTGTCGATCACGAGGACCGCGCCCGGGGGGCATCGCTCGATCGCCGCCCTCTGCGGATGGCCGCGATCGAGAAATACCGATAACGGGTTGAGGTCCTCGCGCGCCGGAATATAGCGCAGCGTGAAGGCCTCGCCGACCATCGGGAAATCGGCGGGGCCGAGGGGGTGGACGTCCTGGATGAACTGGTTACGCAAGCCGCGCTTGAAAAGCGCGGTGCACAAGGTCGCGACGCTGACCGTCCTCAAGCGCTCGCGTGTCGTGGCGTTCAATGTCATGGGCCGCATCGATCGGTGTTGAGCTTCGCCAATCAATCCAGCACGATCCGAAGCGCAACGCCACCGTCGGCGACTTGTCCGTCAGCGACTTGTCATAAATCCGGCGAATGACCTGGATGTGTCCGACTAACCGCCGAACAGGCCGAGGCGTTTGAAGACGGCCGATAATTTGTGACGGCCCAGATTCTTCGCCAGCGCAACCTCAGAGCGCACCCAGTTGAACATGACATAGCGGCGCTGGCCCACGAAGGGGGCGTGCCCGTGCCAGGAATTGTCCGTGCGCTTGAAGGCGACGAAGCTGCCGCCATTGGGCGGCACTTCGGCGATCATGTCGGCAAGATTCCCGCCATTGCGCAACAGGCGCAGGCATCCGCCCTCTTCTTTCCACTGCGGCGCGTTGAGATACAAAAGACAAGTGACGAGCTTATCCTTGGAATCCGTATGGATGCGCCCGTCCTTCTTCTGGCAGTGCCCTCGCACCGTCACCATCAACGGCTTGTCGGAGAGATCGATGCCGAATTTTTCGCTCATCAGGCCTTCGAGCCTCGCCCCTTGGATGTCCTCGATGAGACGCGCGAAAGCTTCGCCATAGTCGAGCTCGGAAAGCGGAAAGATGCCGGGCTTTTCGATGAGCGGAAAAGCCGCCGCGATTTCATCGAGAGATGAGGCATCGAGGATATTCGCCGCGGCCATGTAGGGAAACGGCTCGGTCGCCACCGGTGTCTTCCCGAGAATGTCGAAATTGAGCACGGCGTATTCCTGAGATTTCGGGGCTATCAGATGAGAGGAATGGCTTTCGGCCGTCCTCGCCTAAATCATGTCAGGTTCTTTCCGATCCCGAATATTCCCTTGAGGAATTGCGCCGTCGAATTGCGTCTCTTCTTGCGCTCGCGCTCGGCTTCGTCCTTGACCCAGGCGACCTGGACGACGCGCCGCTCGCCAGTGAAGGGCAGATGCCCGTGCCAGGAATTCTCCGAGCGCAGAAAAGCGAACATGGTGCCCATGACCGGCGATACTTCGACCTTGTAGGGCTCGAAAACCGTTGGGCCGTAAAGCACGCGCAGCCTCCCCGCCTTGTCGTCCTTCCAGGCGTCGTTCATGTAGACAAGAAGGGTCATCACCTTGGAGGCGCCATCGATGTGGGGACGGCAATCCTTGGCCTGGCTGAACTTGCGGATGGTGGTGAGACGCGGATAGGGGTGGAGGTCGAGCCCCATCTTCTGCGACATCACTTCCGAGAATTGCGGGCTCTCGAGCTCATCGACGAGCTGCTTGAACTTGCCCACGAGCTCAGTCTCCTCGACCGTCAGGTAGCCCGGCTTGGTGATTTTCGGAAAACTCGTGCGCAAGGCGGGCACGGCGTCAGGATCGAGCACGTTGTCGACGAGGATATGCGTATAGGGATCGTGAGAGACTTGCGCCCGGTCGATCGCCGCAACATCGATCACCGGCTTCCTGAAGGCCGCCGCATATGGATAGCCGATCCCGGCTTGCGTCGTGGATGTTTGGGGCGTGGCCATGGCACTCGTTCCTTTGTTCGCCTTCAGCTCTCGCGCAATTGTGCATAGCGTCGAAGCCACGCTTTGATCTGGATCATTGCCGGCAGATCACAGGTGCGAATAGGCGCTCCGGCTCAAGGCGAGCTCAGCTCCGGCTTTCATGACCATGACCTCACCGGCTTCGCCCGAGCCAATCTCGCCGATCAGTGTCGCTGCAACTCCCCTCGCCTCGCATTCGGCACGAAAGAGCGCCCAGGACGCCGGATCGAGCGTGACGAGGAGCTCGTAATCGTCGCCGCCAGCGAGGATCAGCTCGATCGCCTTGCCGTCGGCGGCGAGGCTCTTGCGCCCGGCCGGCGACAGGGGCACACGCTCGACATCGATGCGTGCGGCAAGGCCGGAGGCCCGGCACAGCCTCTCGAGATCGCCCACGAGGCCATCCGAGATATCCATGGCGGCACGCGCATGGCGGCCCACCGTGTCGGCGAGTTCGGTGCGCGGCTGCGGCAATAGGTAGCGGCTTTCGAGATGATCGCGCTCCGCTTGGGGGAGGTTCCATCGCGCCGCGCGCTCGGGCTCGAGCCTTTGCGCGAGGCCCAGCGCCGCGTCCCCGATGCTGCCGGTCACAGCGACGAGATCGCCAGCTCTCGCATCGAGCCTTGTCGGCATGCGGCCCGGCCGCGCCGTGCCGAGGAGGGTGATCGAGACGCAGAGGGGGCCGGGCGTGCTCGTCGTGTCGCCGCCGAGCAGCGGGCAGCCATAGAAACTTGCGTCGAGCGCGAGCCCTTCGAAGAAACGCTCGATCCAGGCCTGGTCGAGCGCCCGAGGCAGAACGAGCGTCATGAGAAAGCCCAAAGGTCGCGCTCCCTTGGCGGCGAGGTCGGAAAGGTTCATGCGCAGCGCCTTGCGGGCGACGAGGTCGGGCGGATCGCCGGCAAAGGCATGCACGCCCATCACGATCGCATCCGCCGTGAGGACCAGCTCGAACCCTGAAGGCGGCACGAGGCGCGCGGCGTCGTCCTTGAGGTCGAAACCTCCCTCCCCGGCGAGCGGCCGGATCAGCCGCGCCACGAAATCATCCTCGGCCGAAGGCGGCCTGGCGCTCATCGAAAAGGCTCGGGCAAGGAGAACTCGGGCAAGGATAGCTTCGGCAAGAATAGCTCACGCATGCGCTTTCGGCTTCATCTCGTCCTGGCGCAGCCGTCGAGCCACCGCGTCGAGCGTGCCATTGATGAATTTCGTCTCCGCCGCGTCATGAAAGCTCATGGCCACGTCGAGATAGGCGCCGATGGTCGAGGCGACGTCCACGTCGCGCCGAAAGAGCAGCTCATAGGCGCCCGAGCGCAGGATGGCGCGCGATACGGCCTCGAGCCGCGACAGGCGCCAGTTTTGCGCCAGCGTGTCGTCGAGGGTGCGATCGACCATGGCCTGCTCGCGCAGCACGCCGGAGACGAGGTCGCGGAAAAAACCGCGATCGGCCGCGCCCGCATCGACCCCGTCGATCTCATGCCCGATCCAGTGGTTCTCGAACTCGCTCATGGTTTCGAGAACGCCCTTGCCGGATACCTCCATCTGGTAGAGCGCCTGCACCGCGGCGAGCCGCGCCGCGCGCCTCGTGGCGCCTCCCTTGCCCATCGCGTCTCCCTTGTTCATGAGGAGGGTCCGACGGGCGCGGCGCGTTTGAGGGCAAGCACGGCGAGCGCCGCGAGCGCAGCACCTCCGCCCTTGTCGAGACGCGAGACATCGGCGCGCTCCGAGGCCTGCGCCTCGGTGTCGACCGTAAGGATGCCGTTGCCGAGCGGCAAACGCTGCGCGACCGAGATATCCATCAGGGCCCGCGCGCTTTCGCCAGCCACGATGTCGTAATGGCCGGTGTCGCCGCGAATGACGCAGCCGAGCGCCACGGCCGCATCATAGGGAACGCCGCGCGACGCGGCGGCATCGAGCGCGATCACCAGCGCCGCCGGGATCTCGAGCGCGCCCGGCACCGTGACCACCTCGCCGCGCGCGCCCGCCGTCTCGAGCACGCGTAGCGCGCCCTTGAGCAGCTCATCGGCGATATTCTCGTAAAAGCGCGCCTCGACGATGAGGCAGCGCGCCCCTTCGCTGCGGGGAGCAGCGCTGGCCCCGACATTCTTGATCCTGCCTTTGGGCTCGCGCTTCATCGGGTCACCTAGGGCCGCCATCGGCCGAGTTGGAGCGAGACCAGTAGCGCGGTTCAAGCTTCGATGGAACCGAGGACATGGCCTTGATGTTTGTCGCCTCAGCTGTTGCGGGCACTAACCCTCCGCCCGATGCTCGGAAAGCCTTGCCGCGTAGCGCGCCATCAGATCGACCTCGATATTGAGCCGGTCGCCGGCCCGGCGCTCGGCGAAGGTGGTGACCGAAAGCGTATGGGGGATGATGAGCACGGAGAGCTTCCTGCGATCGACTGAATTCACGGTGAGCGAGACGCCGTCGAGCGCGACCGATCCCTTGCGTGCCACGAAGCCCGAGATATCCTGCGGCATCTCGATCAGGAAACGCGCCGTCGCGCCGAAGCCGTCGCTTGCCTCGGTGATCTGCTCGCGCGCCACGATGGTCGCTATCCCGTCGACATGGCCGGTGACCAGATGGCCGCCGAGCTCGTCGCCTAGCTTCAGCGAGCGCTCGAGGTTGATGCGCGTGCCCGCCGCCCAGTCGTCGACCGTGGTGAGAGCGAGCGTCTCGGCCGCCGCTTCCACCTCGAACCAGCAGCCCTGCGGACGCGCTCCCTTGGCGATGACGGTGAGGCAGGGTCCGGCGCAGGCGATCGAGGCGCCGATATCGATGCTCGCCGCATCATAGGCCGAATGGATGAGAAGGCGCTTCAGCGTGCCCTGCTGGCCGCTGACGGCGATGACCTCGCCGATATCGGTCACGATCCCTGTGAACATCAGAGCGATCTCTCATAGCGGACCCAGCGGTCCTCGCCGAAGACGAGCCTCTCCGCCGGAACCAGGGCGCCCCGCGCCAGCGCCCGCGACAAGGAGGGCCCGATGGCGGCAAGGCCAGGCTCCGCGAGCCCCTGGGCGCCCGTAATCAGCACGGCCTCGTCGATGAGGCCATGCAAGGCGAGCTCATCGGCAAGCAGCGGCCCCCCTTCGCACATCAGGAGCGTGACGCCGCGGTGGGCGAGCGCCCGCAACGCCGAGTGAAGGTCGAGGCGGCCCTTTTCGCCCGCAGCGACTCGCAGGACCTCGACACCTTCTTGCGCGAGGCGGGCCTCGGCCTCTTGCGACGCGTCGGGACCGGCGATGATCAGGCTGGGCGCGGCGCGGGCCGAGACGACGATCCTCGCGGTCGGCGGAGTGCGCAGATGCGTGTCGAGCACCACGCGCATGGGGCTTCGCGAGGCGAGCCCCGGCAGGCGGCAGGTGAGCTCGGGATCATCCGCCAGCACCGTTCCGACGCCGATGAGGATCGCGTCCGAGCGCGCGCGCAGGAGATGGGTCTGGGCATTGGCGACGGCGCCGCTGATGACGAGCCGGCCCCCCTGGCCGGGCGTGGCCATCGCATCCGGAAATGGTCGGGTCGCTCGGGCTGCCGCCAATGCCTCTTCCGGCTTCGCGCGCGCCGCAAAGCCGTCCGCCGTCATCGCGAGCTTCAAGGTCACGTAGGGGCGCCCTTGCGTCACGCGCATGATATGGCCGGCATGGGCCTTGCGGCACTCGGCCCCCATGACGCCGGTGACGAGCTCGATGCCGGCGCGGCGCATGAGGGCGAACCCCTTGCCGGCGACGCGTATGTCGGGATCCTCGAGGCCGCAGACGACGCGCGCGATGCCGGCCGCGATCACGGCCTCGGCGCAGGGTGGCGTGCGGCCATGATGGGCGCAAGGCTCGAGCGTGACGTAGAGG
>JBIOEK010000029.1:0-14742 GCA_044445925.1 Hyphomicrobiales bacterium | reverse complement strand
CTACAAGCTCCTGGCCTTCGTGGTGGCTGCCCTCTACGCCTCGGCGGCGGGCTCGCTCTTCGCGCATTTCGTCGGCTTCATCAGCCCTGAGGTGTTCGGCACCTCGATGGTGGTCTTGAGCTTCACCATGCTCTATCTCGGCGGCGTCGGCACCACCTGGGGGCCGCTCATCGGCGCCGTCATCGTCTCGCTGCTTCCCGAAGCGCTGCGCGGCCTCAAGGAGATGCAGGATGTCGCCTATACGGCGGTCTTGATCCTGATCCTGATCTTCGCACCGAAAGGCTTGTCCGCCCTCGTCCCGCTGCTGCGGGGCCGCCGCCGACTGGCTCAAGGACAGGGGCAGTGACGCAGATGGCGCTCCTCTCCGTGCATGAGGCGACGATGCGCTTCGGCGGGCTCCTCGCCAACGACCGGATCTCCTTCGAGGTCGAGGAGGGAACGCTGTTCGCCGTCATCGGTCCGAACGGCGCCGGCAAGACCACGCTCTTCAACATCATCTCCGGCTTCCTGTCCCCGAGTTCGGGATCGGTGCGCTTCGCCGGCCGCGACATCACCGGCATGGCCCAAGAGGACGTGGCGGCGCTTGGCCTCATCCGCACCTATCAGCTCGTGCAGCTGTTCAAGGATCTCAACGTCGCCGAGAATGTCGAGATCGGCTGCCACCGCGTGACCAAGGGCGGCATCGGGGCGGCGCTCCTGCGGCGGGACTGGATGCGCAAGCAGGAAGGGGAAGTGGCGGCTGAGGCGCGCGAGCTCCTGGCCTTTGTCGGCCTCGGCGGGCAGGAAGCGATGATGGCCGACAAGCTGCCCTATGGCCAGCAGCGTCTGCTCGAGGTGGCGCGCGCGCTTGCCGCCAAGCCACGCCTCCTCCTGCTCGACGAGCCGGCCGCCGGCCTCGATACGCATGAGACCGAGGCGCTCGCCGACGTGATCACCCGCATCAACCAGCGCGGCGTCACCGTGATCTTGATCGAGCACGATATGGGCCTCGTGATGAAGATCGCCAGGCGCATCATGGTGCTCGATTTCGGGCGCAAGATCGCCGAAGGCGCGCCGGACGAGATCAGGGCGCATCCCGACGTCATCGCCGCCTATCTCGGCGACGCGGAGACGCAAGATGCTTGACCTGACGCAACTTCTCCAGAGCCTCGTCACCGGTGTCGGCGTCGGGCTGATCTACGGGCTCGTCGGCATCGGCTTCTGCGTCATCTACAACGCCAGCGGCATCGTCAATTTCGCCCAAGGGGTGTTCGTCATGCTGGGCGGCATGATCTGCCACACCCTGTTGACGCGGCTCGGCCTGCCGCTCTTCCTGGCAGCGCTTCTCACCGTGCCGCTGGTCGCGCTCTGCGGCATGGCGATCGAGCTCGCCATCGTGCGCCCGATGTGGCATCGAGGCGCGACGCTGTTTGCCATCATCCTCGCGACGCTCGCGGCGCAGATCATGATCGAGCGCATCACCATACTCACGCTCGGCGATCAGCCGCGCAGCTTGCCCGAGTTCACTGCGGGTGGTCCGCTGAAGCTCGGCTCGGTCGCGGTGAATTACCAGTTCTTCTGGATATTGGGTTGCGGGGCCCTGATGGTCACTCTGCTATGGCTGTTCTTCACCAAGACGCGCACCGGCCGCGCGCTCAGGGCCTGCTCGCAGAACCGCGAGGCCGCTTCCCTCCTCGGCATCCCGGTGTCGCGCATGCTGCTCATCTCCTTCGCGCTGAGCGCGGGGCTCGGCGCCGTCGCGGGCATCCTGGTCACGCCGACCCAATACACCGCCTATAATGTCTCGACGCCCTTCGGGGTGAACGGCTTCATCGCGGCGATCATCGGCGGCTTCGGCTCGGCCGGCGGGGCGCTCGCGGGGGGCGTGCTGCTAGGCCTCTTGCAGGCGGTCGCCATCGTGGTGCTGGGCGCGGGCTTCAAGAATGTCGCGGCGCTCTCGGTGCTGCTGATCGTGCTGCTGCTGTTCCCGAACGGGCTGTTCGCCGGGTTCCGGCTCGGAACCAAAGGCTGAATGAGCAAGGGCTGAAAGAGCAAATACTCACACAGGAGGCCAACGCCATGTACAACCCGACCGATCCGAGAGCCAATCTCGCAAGCGCCAAAGCCGGCCCCACGGCCACGGCTTTCGCGGGCGCCGACTACGCCAAGTTCCACGAGACGGCGCCGCGAGAGGACGATGCCAACGGCAAGACCTGGTATGCGCGCGGCCAGAACTTCATCATCGTCCATAGCGAGGCAAAGCTCGGCGCGACTTTCGCGAGAAAGGGCCAGCCCGACGAATATGTCGTGCTCCTGCCGAACCGCGAGAGCGCGGCCGTGATCGCCTGGAAAGGCGCGAGCCACGCGGTCGAGGGCCATTCGCTAACCTTCGTGCCGCCAGGCGACAGCAGCGTCACCCTGCCGGCCGGCGGCCGCATGGTGCGCATGTTCACCACGCGCTCCGCCGACCTTGCCGCGAAATGCCAGAACGCTGCTTCCTACGAGAAGGCCCATCCCAACATTCCGCCCTTCGAGGCTTGGCCCGAGCCCAAGGGCGGCTTGCGGCTGCGCTCCTATACGCTCGACGTCCCCGACGAGCCCGGCCGCTTCGGGCGCATCTGGCGCTGCACCACCTTCATGGTGAACTATCTGCCGAAGCAGCTCGGTCCGCGCGACGTGACCAAGCTCTCGCCGCATTATCACGACGATTTCGAGCAGTGCTCGCTTGCCCTCGAAGGCTCGTTCATGCACCATATCCGCTGGCCTTGGACGCCGGACTTGAACGCTTGGCGCCCGGACGATCATGAGCTCTGCGGATCGCCCTCGGTCGCGGTCATTCCCCCTCCGGCGATCCACACCTCGAGAGGCATGGACAAGGGCGCAAACCAGCTCGTCGATATATTCTGTCCCCCGCGCCTCGATTTCTCGCAGAAGCCCGGCTGGGTCTTGAACGCCGACGATTATCCGATGCCTTGAACGCAGAAAGACAAAAGAAAGCCTTCGCGCATGCGCATCGTGGTTCACGGCCAGCAGGCCTTCGGCAAGGCGGTGCTGGAGGCGCTGCTCAAGCGCGGCGAGACCATCGTCGCGGTCTATGTCGCGCCCGAGAAGGAGGGCGCCAAACCCGATCCGCTGAAGGAGGCGGCGCTCGCGGCGAAGCTTCCGGTGTTCCAGCCGGCCTCCTACCGCAAGCAGGAGGTATTGCAGGAGTTCAAGGCGCTCCGGCCCGATCTCCAGGTCATGGCCTTCGTCACCTTGTTCGTGCCGGAGGATTTCCTCAATGCCCCGAGCCACGGCTCGATTCAGTATCATCCCTCCTTGTTGCCGAAATACCGTGGGCCTAGCGCCATCAACTGGCCGATCATCAATGGCGACCATGAGACAGGGCTATCGATCTTCTGGCCGGATAACGGGCTCGATACCGGCGATGTCCTGCTGCAGAAGACGACCCCGATCGGGCCCGAGGATACGCTCGGCTCGGTCTATTTCGACCGCCTGTTCCCGATGGGCGTCGAGGCGATGCTCGAGGCGGTCGACCTCGTCAAGGCCGGCAAGGCGCCGCGGCTGAGGCAGGATGAAGCGCTTGCCACCTATGAGGGCCGCTGCGGGCCCGAGAATGCCCGCATCGATTGGGGCAAGCCCTGGCGCCAGATCCATGCTCTCGTGCGCGGCTGCAATCCCGCTCCCGGCGCCTGGACCGAGCATGGCGGCGCGAGGCTGCAGATCTTCGAGGCGCGGCCGCTGCCGGCGAAATCGCCCAAGGGCATCGCCGGCAAGATGGGCGAGATCGTCGAGATCGATGCGCAGAGCTTCAGCGTGGTCTGCGCCGACGGCCGCATCAAGGTCTTGCGCGTCAAGCCCGCCGATGGCGGCAAGATCGGGGCGGGGGATTGGGCGAAGGCCGTCGGGCTTTCGACGGGGACGAGGTTCGGATAGGGCCGGCCCTTACCGCTTCTTCCCCCGCGCCTATCGGGCTCGCGCATTGCGCCGGGCGCCCACCTCTCGCCTCGCGGGAAAGGTCGGACTCGCTCGCAGCATCGGCATGGCGACCGGCTTGCGCAGTGAGCGAGCCGGGAGGAGAGGATATGCCCGGTGGTGTCCACCCTATCTCGCCGCCCACAACAGCCCGCGCTGCAGAATCGTGCGCATCTGCGGTGCGCTACCAGAACCTTACGTCGAGATGCCCCTTGAAGGCGTTGTCGATGGCGCGCCGGCCGTATTGGCCCGAATAGGATACGCCCACCGTGACCATCGAGGAGACGGCATAATCGAGGCCGGCCTCGGCCACCAAGGCATCGCGGTCGACCGGCACGCCACCGATGGAGAAGGCCTGCGCCCCGCCCTGGAAGGCCATGAGCGCCTTCGGCGCCACATCGCCGTAGGCATGCCGCCAGCCCAGCAGCGCACGCGCCGTGATCGGCCAGGGACCCGCGAGCGTCGTCTCGGCGCGGACGCCCAAGGTCGTGGTGGCGAGATCGTAGCTCTTCCCGAAGCCGGTGAGCGCGGCGGCGCCTCCCGCCTCGACGAAGCCGTTCTGATGGATATGGATCGCGGCTCCGCCGATGAAGGGCTCGAGGCTCGCCCGGCTGAAGCCGATCGCGCTCATGTTGAAGCCCGAGAGGCCGATGCGGTAGCCCAATTCGCCGAAGGCTTGCGCGGTCGAGCCGCCATAGCTCGAGCCGGCAGCGTCGGCGAAGTTCGGGAAGATGATGCTGCGCGTCGTCGAGGTCGTGTTCGTGCCGTAGAGCACGCCCGCCCGAAGCTCGATGGCCCCGAAGCTCGCCCCGCCATAGAGGCCGCCGAACACGCTCTCGAAGCTGCCCGAGGAGAAGCGCTGCTTCACGCTCAAGGAGTCATTGGTGTAGCCGCCCGCGAGGCCCAGCCTGAAGATGCCGTTCCACAGGCTCCTCGTCACATCGGCGCCCGCGACGAAGCCGCCCGTGTCGCGCTTGAGCGAGGCTGCGTTGCGGTCCGTGCTCGTATGCCCCCAATTGCCGAAGCCTTGGCCCCAGAGGCCGAAGAGATGTGGCTGATACATTTGCACGGAAACAGGCGCGAGGGCCGGCCCCTTGCCGGAGGGCAGATCCGCCGCATAGGCGCCGGTCATCGGGATCGCGGCGCCGAGCGTCGAGGGCTCCGCCGGCTGGTTCAGCCGGTCTAGGATGGCCTCGCGCGGCAGGCGCGCATCCTCGAAGGCTGCGGTCGCCGCGCTCGCATGGATCTCGCCCGAGAGCGCGTCGAAGGCCTGGCGTGCGCCGGCGACCGTTTGGCCGACGACCGCATTGTAAACCGCGTTGCCGAGACCAAGCGCCTGCACGGCGGCTGCGGTCGCGGCCTCGTTGCGCGTCACCGCCACCGACGGGAAGGGTATGGGCTGGCCGGCGCCCGGCGCACCGGCCGGAACTGTCGTCAAGGTGAAGCCGAAGAAGGCGTCATTCGCGTCATAGGTCAGGGTCGGGGTGAGAAAGGCGAAGTTCTGGTTGACCGTGACGTTCGCGAAGGTCCCCGTGACCCCGCCATTCGCCGTGAGGATGGTGTAGCGGTTGGCTTGCGTGTAGGCGCCGTTCGCGGCCAGCACCTGCACGGTGCCGCCGGAAAGCGTCGCCTGGCCGGTCGCGAGGATCTTGTCGCCCTGGCCCGCCGCATTGATCTCGGCCTGATAGGTCGAGCCTGCCGCGAAGGCCACATTGCCCGAAACGTTCAGGGTGCCGATCGAGTTGCCGGGAGCCACCATGCCGCCGCCGTTCACGGCAAGCCCACCGATCGTGCCGTTGCCCATGAGCGTGCCGCCATTGTTGACAATGACGGCGGAGACGAGCGAGCCGTTCACGTCGAGGGTGCCCGCATTGACGTTGGTCGGGCCCGCATAGGTCGAAGCACTGGTCAAGGTGAACGTGCCGTTGCCGATCTTCGCGAGGCCGCCAGTGCCCGAGATCACACCCGCGAAGCTCGTGCTCGTCTGGTCGTTCCCGGTGGTCAGCGTCGCGGCGCCGAGCGTCACATTGCCGGTGCCGGCGAGCGAGCCGATCGTCTGGTTGAAGCCGGCAAGATCGAGGCTCGCGCCGCCGGCGAGCGTGTAGGCGCTCGCATTGGCGAGGGCGCCCACCGCGCCGGCCTGCAGCGTGCCGCCATTCACGGTGGTCGGGCCCGTATAGGTGTTCTGGCCCGAGAGGGCGAAGATGCCCGCGCCCGCCTTCACGATGCCGCCCGCGCCGGAGATCGCCCCCGAGAACGTCGTCGAGCTGTTATCGCCGCCCGTGGTCAAGATCGCGCTGCCGAGGCTGACGCCGCCGGCGCCCGTGAGCGAGCCGATCGTCTGATTGAAGCTCGCGAGGTTGAGCGTTGCCCCGGCGGAGACGCTGAAGGCGGAAGTCGGCGCGAAGACATTCGCGGCGCCCGCGGCCATCGTGCCGGCGAGCACGCTCGTCGTGCCCGTATAGGTCGAGGGGCCGTTGATGGTCAGCGTGCCAGTGCCGTATTTGACGAGCGGGCGGTTGCCGAACAGGATCGCCGGGTCGGGGTTCGAATCATTGTTCGCGAGCCCGAATTGCAGCACGGCCGCGCTCGCGAAATTGCTGGTGAAATCGTAGATCAGGAAGGCGCCGCGTCCGACCGTGCCGACCGCGAGCGTATCGGCTTTCACATCGTAGGAGAGCGCGTCGATCGTCGTGTTCGGAAGGCCCGAGCCGAAGCGCCGCCAGCCCGAGAGATTACCCGTGGCGTCGCTGTCGGCGACGACCAGCGGGTTGCCGGCGTTGTCGGCGCTGTTGAGGCCGCCGACCAGAAGGGCGTCGACGCCGTTATTGTCCACGAAGCCGAGCGCGGTCGGGCGGATGAAATTCGCCGGCAGATTGGAGGTCAGCGTCTGGAACGAAGCGCCCTGATTGACGGTTCCATAAAGATTCACGCTGTCGGCCGCGAAGAAACGCTGATCGGACCGCAGATCGAATTTGACCGAGGTCGGCGCAAGGCCCGCATAGGCCGGGAGCGGGGTCAGCGAGCCCGCCGCCGCGGTCGTGCTCAGAAACATAGTTCCCGGCGTTGGAGCCGGCGCGTGTCCGCCGCCCGCGATCAGCGCATTGGGATTGTTGCGCGTGCCGTAATCGAGCGCAGTGATAGTATTGCCTGTGGCGCCAAGGTTCGTAAGGGTCAGGTTCACGGTCGTCGCGCCGGGCCCATTGGCGCCGCTCAGCGTGTCCTGCGTCACATAGACGGATGTGCCGGCGACCGCCATGCGCGTCGGATCGATATTGTTCAGCACCAGGGGCGAAGTGAAGGCCACTCCGCTGACCGGCACGTTGAAGTTCACCGTGATGCCGGTTTGGAAATCGAGGCCGCTTGCGGGGCTCACCACATTGCCATTCTGGTCGACGATGACACGCTGCAAGCCGAGAAATTGGCTGGACACATAGATGGCGCTCCGATTGCCGAGCGTCGTGTCGTTGATCGCGACATTGATGCCGTCGCCGCCGCCTTGCTCGTTGGCGGTCTGGTTTGCGGGCGCCGACTGGTAGGAGGAGCCGTTGTCCTGCTGCGAGGTGACCACTCGCTTGCTGTTGCCATCGAAGCCCGCGGCATAGACCTCGGTCGCGACGATATTGCCGTTCAAGCCCTGCCAGACCCCGCTTGCGTCCTGCGGGTTCGTGCGGGCATAGAGCCCGCCATCCGTGCCGGTGAGCAGACGCCCATTGGAATCGAAGACGAGGACGCGCCCGTCCGGATGAACGAACGAGCCATTGGCGGTGTTGGTCGGAACTCCGAGGTCGTCCGACATCGCCGTCGCGGTATTGTTGGTCGCGTTGACCCGCATGATGTTCAGGGCGTTGAACCCGCCGTTATTGTTGAAATTATTGTCCCCCTCCACATAGACGAGGTTGGTGCTCGTCGGATCGATGGCCAGCGCGATGTTGACCGGCGCCTGCCCTCCCGGGTTCACGGCCGGCGCCGTCAAGGTCTTCCAGGTTCCGCCGCTATTGCTGGAATAGAATAGTCCGGTAAGCGCGCCAGTGCCGATGTCGACCAAGCCGACCGCGACCGTTCCGACCGGCCCCGACGCGAGCTTGATTGAGGTCTGGGCGCCGGCCGTGATCAGACCCCCGCTATTGGCGGAGGTGAAGACGGCGTTCCAGGTCGCTCCGCCATCCGTGCTCTTGTAGACCGCGGTCTGCGCCTTAGTGCCGGCGCTGCTCGCAGTGACCGCCGCGTAGAATGTGTTTGGGTTGGCCGGATCGCCGACGAGAGAGGTCACCGGCCCGGCCGGAAGACCGGTCCCGCCCGCCCCGGAGACGGCCGAGAATGTCGCCCCTCCATTGGTGCTTCGATAGAGTGCGCCGGTGAACAAGCTCGCGCCTGTCTCCACCACGCGCGGCTCGAAGGTTGCCGCAAGGATCGTGGACCCGCGCGCCGCGACATCGACGACGCTTTGACCGGAGAGGGCCGCCGCGCCGATATGCGTCCAGGTCGTGCCGCCATTCGCCGAGTAGAGGAGGCCGTTCTGCAATCCGCCGAAATTGGCGGGCGTGCTGAAGTTGGAGGGCGTGCCGAAGCCGCCATTCGAGGTGTCGCCCGTGCCGGCGATCAGCGTCTTGTGCGTCGCGTCCGTCGGATCGAAGGCGAGGCTCGAGATCGAGATCGACGCCATCTGGTCGATCAAGGGCGTCCAGCTCGTCCCGCCATTCGTCGTCTTCCAGATGCCGCCATTGACGGCGCCGGCAAAAATCGTGTTCGGGTTTGTGGGGTCGGCCGCGATCGCCTCGAAGGCGCCGGTGGCCGTGCCGTTCGGGGGATTGTCGCCGCTGCCGACCATATCGTGATTGCCGATGATCGGGCCCGGCCCCTCCGGGTTGAAGACGGAGCCGTTCTGCACCTGCGCAAGTAGGGGCGAGCTCGCCAGTAGCGCGGCAAGCGCCATCGACGCCCTCAGGGCATGTCCTAATCTCGCCATGACCCAACCCTGAATTATTTGTAATGTTGCCCCAAACTCGTCACGAGATTCGACATTTGTCGAGGCGCTAAGCGACAGCCAGGCGCGAATGTCGAGATCTGTTGCCGTGCGGCCACAGCTTGTCGACGCGACTTCGCGGCCAAGGCTCGGCGAAGCGGGACTTCGGAACGTGGCGGCCTCTGCCCGGCCGGCATGCGAACGGCCCTGGCGCGGTTCAGCGTCCCTTGGCCGATGCGGGCAACATTGCGAAGGTCCCGCTCATGGCTCCAACCAACGTGGCGTCCTGCGGTCGCTCCCCGCTGAGCGTCGCCACGATCGTGTAGCTCGTATCGGGGTTGATGTCGTTGACGCATGCCCCGCTGGGGTCGGGCACGCACATGACGGGCCGCACAACGAAAACCGGCACCGCATAGGCGTATTCGCCCTCATGCGGCAGGCCTGTCACGATCAGGAACAGGTGCCGAGTTGCCACTTTTTGCAATTGCAGGGCCACGGTCGACCCCTCCGGAGCGCCGGCGGCGCGCCATCCTATCCTCAAAGCCTCGCCTTGACGGATGCTCGCCCCATCGGCCGAGGTCGCGACCTCGAGTGAGATGTCGGCAGGCAAGGCGACTCCGCAGCAGAGGCCGAGCGCCGCGATGCCGGATATGAGCCGGTTTGCCATTTGGCGGACCATCGCGGCGAACATAGCCTTTGACGCGGGCGCTCGACAGCAGCGATCCCGTCCGCGGCCGCAATTCCGCTCACCGAGCCTCGACCGGGCATGGCGGCGCGAAGCTGCAGATCTTCGAGGCGCGACCCCAAGCAATTGGGTGTCATCGGCGGCGAGCCGCCACGCGAGAGCGTATGGCGACTTAGCAGAACCGCAAAGCGCGGCGGCGAGGGAAGGAGATCCGTATGCGCAGAGCGCTCTTCCTTCATCTCTCGCGTGCCAGGAGATTCTCGGATTGCTGACCATCGCCTCTCCATCCCTCCAAGCGGGGGGTCTGCACACAACATCAGCCTGCAGGGAGAGGATATGCCCGACGCGCGCCCCACCCTACCTCGCCGCCCACAACAGCCCGCGATGCAGGATGGTGCGCATCTGCGGCACCTCGAATTCCTTGGTCACATGGCCGAGCGAGGAATAGAAGACCTTGCCCTTGCCGTGCCGGCGCTTCCAGACCACGGGCATCACCACGCCCTTGATCCAGTCCGCATATTCGCCCGAGAAGGTCGTGGTCGCGAGCACCTCGTTCGAGGGGTCGACATGCATGTAGTACTGCTCGGAGCGATAGTCGAAGTCGTCGAGCCCCTGCATGACGGGATCGTCGCGCTTCGTGATGTTCACCCGGTAGTCGATGATATTGCCGGGATGGGCGACCCATTGGCCTCCGCACATGAACTGGTAGGCGACGCTGTCGCGAAAGGCGTCGCACATGCCGCCATGGAAGCCGGCGAGGCCGACGCCGTTCTG
Source organism: Hyphomicrobiales bacterium (assembly GCA_044445925.1). Classification (GTDB taxonomy): domain Bacteria; phylum Pseudomonadota; class Alphaproteobacteria; order Rhizobiales; family Beijerinckiaceae; genus GAS188. The sequence goes on along the minus strand of JBIOEK010000029.1, from coordinate 4,363 downwards.
GACGGCCTTGGTGAGGTTGTCGAGCTCCTCCTTCTCGATCTTGGACATGGTGTAGATCGGGACGATGAGGCTCATATCCGCGATGGCCGGGTCGGCGAAGGCCTCGGTCGTATTCTCGACATAGACCTTGAAGCCCTCCTCCTCGAGCATCTTTGAGACGATCTTCGCGCCGAGCTCCGGCTCGTGGCCGCTCCAGCCGCCCCAGACGATCAGTGCCTCTCTCATGTCTTGTCTTTCTTTCTCTTGGGGCGATCGAGCTCTCCCTTGGCGAGGCCGAGGGGGAGCATCGCGGGGCGTTCCGGGCGGCTCTTGATGTCGACATGGCGCCGTCTGTCGGAGGATTCCTGGAAAGCCTGCATGACCTCGAGCACGTGGAAGGCGAGCTCGCCGCTGGCGCGATGCGGCCGGCCCGAGCGGATGGCATGCGCCATGTCGGCGACCCCGATGCTGCGGTAATTGCCGTCGGCATAGATATGCTCGGTCGGAACCTCGCGCCAGTCGAGCTTCGCGGTCGCAAGCTCGATCGTGCCCCCGAAATAGTTCGGATCGGGCACGCAGAGCGCGCCCTCGCTGCCATAGAGCTCGATCGGCCGATGCCGATGGCGCGCCACGTCGAAGCTCATGGCGATGCTCACCAGCGCGCCCGAGGCGAAGATCAGGGTGCCTGCCACATGGGTTGCGACCTCGACGGGGATGCGGGTGCCGGCGAGCGGCTTGCTGGTGATCAGGCGCTCGTCGCGGATGCGCGAGGCAGCGCCCGAGACGCTTGCCACGGGCCCGAGCAGGTTGACGAGTGCCGTGATGTAGTAGGGGCCCATATCGAGCATCGGACCGCCACCCTCGAGATAGTAGAAGGCGGGCGCTGGATGCCAGCGCTCATGGCCCGCGCACATGAAGAAGGCTGTGCCGGCGATCGGCGTGCCGATCTTGCCCTCGTCGATGAGCTTGCGGCAAGTCTGGTGCGAGCCGCCGAGAAAGGTGTCGGGAGCCGAGCCGACGCGCAGCTTCTTCTTGGCGGCGCGGGCGAGCAGCGGCCGCGCTTCGTCCGTGGTGATGCCGAGCGGCTTTTCCGAATGCACATGCTTGCCGGCCTCGATCGCCCTCGTCGCAACCTCGACATGCGCCTTGGGGACCGTCAGGTTGAGCACGATCTCGATTGCGGGATCCCCTAACAGCTCCTCGACGCTCACGGCCTTGACGCCGAATTCCTTGCCCCGCGCCTTGGCCGCCGCCGGGCTGAGGTCGGCGAGGGCGCGTATGTCGAGGATCGGGAAGGCGCTCGCGGCCTTGAGATAGGCGCCGCTGATGACGCCGCAGCCGATGATGCCGATGCCGACGCGTTGCATGCGTCCTTCCTTTCGTTAGGCCGGCAAGCGGCGCAGCGCCGGCCCTGTCGTGCTCCAAGGCGCGCCGTAGAGGTCGCGCAAGGTCATGGCGGCGGCGCCGCGCGCCCACATGTCGTCGTCCCAGCGATGCACGACGATATCGGTGACGTCGATGAGGCTCGGCGGCACCAGGGCGGCGACCCGTTCGCGCAGCGAGGCGAGGAGTGGCGTATCCGCTTCGAGCACGGCGCCCGTCAGGATCACCTTGGGCGGAGCAAACAGCACGATGAGATTGGCGATGGCGAAGCCGAGAGCGATGCCGGCGGCGGCAAGGACGGCGCAGATCCGCTCTTCCCCCTGCGAGGCGAGGGCCAGGACCTTGTCGAGGCCGGGTCCGGTGCGGAAGGCCAGGTCGTGCTCGGTGCCCTGCAGCAGCGTGCGGGCCTCGGCGAGGATCGCGGTCTCCGAGGCAACCGCGCCGAGCCGGCTGATGACGCCGTTCGAGGGCGGGCGCACCACGAGGTCGCCGAGATCGGGGCTGAGCCCGTTTGCGCCGCGGAACAGCTCGCCATTATGCATGATGCCGAGACCGAGATTGGACTCGACGCTGACGACGAGGAAATCGTCGAGGCCGCGCCCCTGGCCGAACCAATGCTCGGCGAGCGTCACGAGATTGACGTCGCTGTCGATGCTCACCGGCACTGCCAGGCGTTCACGTAGCGCCTGCGCGAAAGGCACGTCGCGCTCGCGGAAGATGGGCGATTGGCGCACCCTGCCGGCGGCGCGCTCGATGACGCCGGGAATGCCGATGCAGACGCCTCCGATCCGCTCGACGGGAAGGCCGGCATCGGCGGCGCAGCGGCGCACTCCGTCCTCGACGAGATCGGCGATCACCGAAGCCGGCTGCCGGTCGACCCTGATGGGCAAGGTCAGGCTGCGCAGCACGTCGGCACGGAAATTCGTCAGCGCAATGGTGATCGCGGCGGGAACAAGCTTGACGCCGACCGCGAATGCCGCATCGGGATTGAGCTCCAGCAGCACGCGCGGCCGGCCGCGCGCCGCGTCGCGCACCCCGCCGATCTGATGGGGGACGATCAGGCCGTCCTCGAGGAGCGCCGCCGTGATGGCCGAGACGGTCGTGGCGCTGAGCTCCGTCAATTCCGAGATCTCGACGCGTGCAATCGGGCCGCGCCGGCGGATCGCATCCACGACGAGCAAGCGATTGATGGCGCGCATCAATTCGGGATCGGCTGTCTTCATCGCGCTGGCGGCATGCTCGGGGTCCGCGAGGGGGAGGGGATTTAATGCTTGATCCGCACTAAAAAGCAGCCGGCTGGCGCGGCGTCAAGCTCGGCGATTCGCCAGGCCCCTGGAGCGGCCCCTTGGAAGCCAGGCCGGAGGCTTGACAGCGACGCATTCTGTGGCGAGATTTAATGCGCGTCAAAAAATAATCCGGCCTGTCAGGTCCGCGGAGGAAAATCCCATGCGCTCAATCGCCCTGCGTTTTCCCGCGCGTCGCGCCTTCCTGTCGGCGCTAGCCGTAACGGCGGCGCTGGCGCTCGGCCTCGCCTCGGCTTCGGCCGCGGCCACGGTCAAATGGCTCTACATCGAGACGAACCCCGAGATCATCCAGTATTGGAAGGACGTCATCGCCAAGTTCGAGGCGGCGCATCCGGGCGTCAAGGTCGAGACGCAGTTCCTGGAGAACGAGGCCTATAAGGCGAAGCTGCCGACCCTGCTGCAATCCTCCGATCCGCCTCATATCTTCTACAGCTGGGCCGGCGGCGTGCTGCACGCGCAGGTCGACAGCGGCGTGTTGAAGGACGTCACCGGCGAGATGGGCAAGGGCTGGGGCGACACCTACAATCCCGCAGCCCTCAAGGCCTTCACCTACAAGGACAAGATCTGGGGTGTGCCCAATAACCTCTCCGAGATCGACTTCTACTACAACAAAAAGCTCTTCGAGAAAGCCGGCGTCGACGCCGCCGGCATCAAGACATGGGCCGACTATCTGGGCGCCGCCAAGAAGCTGAAGGCCGCCGGCATCACGCCCCTCGCGGTCGGCGGGGCCGATAAATGGCCGGTGCATTTCTACTGGGTCTATCTCGCCATCCGGCAGGGAGGCTTGCAGGCCTTTCAGGATGCGCTCGCCGGCCGGAATGGCGGCTTTGCCGCGCCGACCTTCGTCAAGGCGGGCGAGCTGTTCAAGGAGCTCGTCGACCTGCAGCCCTTCCAGCCGGGCTTCCTCGCCGCCAAATGGCCGGCATTTGCGGGCTATTTCGGCGACGGACGCGCCGCGATGGTGCTAGCCTTCTCGGCCTCGACGCCGAAGCTGCAGCGCCTCAATGCGGCAGACCAGAAAGGCATCCCGCTCGAAGATCTCGGCCTCCTGCATTTTCCGCAGGTCGAGGGCGGGGCCGGCAAGCCGACCGATACGCTGGGCGGCATCAATGGCTGGCTCTTGAGCAAGAACGCCCCGCCCGAGGCGATCGAATTCCTGCGCTTCCTGACGAATGCCGAGAACCAGCGGGAGCTTGCTTCCCGCAACCTGCAAATCCCGGCCCAGAAGGATGCCCCGCAAGCCGTCACCGATCCGCTCCTCAAGATCGCGGCGCAATCGCTTGCGGCATCGACCTATCACCAGAACTTCTATGACCAGGACCTCGGACCGGCCGTCGGCCGGGTGGTCAACGACGCGACCACGGACCTCGCCTCCGGAGCGACGACGCCTGCGGCGGCGGCGAAGCAGATCCAGGACGCCTGGGCGCAGGAGCATTGAGGTGCGCGCGCTCCTTCTCCCGCGGCTGAGACCTTTGCAGAAGTCGAGGCAAGATTGATTAGGGCAGAAAGAACCCCCCATCCGTACCCTCCCCACCACTCGCCTTACTTGCCGGCGGTTATGAAAAACTGGAGCCGCTTGGCTCGTGGGGGGAGGGATATGCCCAGCGCTGATCGTCTCCCTCCCCCCGCGACCCCCGGCTTCCCAATCTTGGGACCGAGCGCGTCAGGAATTGATGCCGGGGGGAGTGGCGGGGAGG
>JBIOEK010000028.1:0-15521 GCA_044445925.1 Hyphomicrobiales bacterium | reverse complement strand
CTCGACCCGATGGTCTCGGCCTTCTTCAAGAACATCGCGCAGAAGATGACGCTGATCGAGCTCCTGCAGAACCGGGCGGCGATCCAGGAGGAATCGGCCAACGAGATGAAGGCGAGGTTCGCGGCCTATTCGCTCGAATTGCAAGAGGTCCTCATCGGCACGCCGCGCGCCCCGATCGGCGACCAGACGATCGAGAACATCCTGATCCAGCTTCGCTCGCGGCAGGTGGCGCGCGAGCAGGTGACCACCTATCAGGAGCAGGAGAAAGCGGCCGTGCAGGAGCGTACGCTCAACGAGGCGAAAGCGACGGCTGCGGCGCAGACGGTGCTGACCCAGTCGCTGATCCAGGTCAAGGTGCATGAGAACGAAGGCGCCGCGGCCTTGGCGCGGGCCCAGAAGGATGCCGAGACCGTCAAGGTGACGGCGGCCGCCATCGGCGAGAAATCGCGGCTCGAGGGACAGGGCGAGGCCGACAGGACGCTCGCCATCGGCACCGCCAGCGCCCAAGCCACCAAGCTTGCGGTCGACGCCTATGGCGGGCCCGAATACCGCCTGGCGGAGCAGAATTTCCAGCGCTTCGCCGACGCCTTGACCAAGATCAATCAACCGCTCGTGCCGCAATTCCTGATGTCGGGCGCCCAGGGACTCGAGAATAATGGCGGCCTCATCCCGATGGCGATGCTGAGCACGATGTTCGGCCGCATGATGCCCGATGCCTTGGAGAAGCTGAAGGAGGAGGCGCCAAAGCCCGCCGCGAAAGGCAAGGGCGCCTGATGGGCGAAGTTCCTGTTGCGTTCTCATCGCGTCTCGATTATCGTGCACTCTCGAGATGACGTGCCGCGTCGGCCGGGGCACGGTTCTTTGACAGGGTGAATCTGTAGCTGCGGCGCTGCGAGCCTGGGCCGGTGGAGCAGCAGCGGTTTTGCGCGACCCTAATTCGCCTGTTGGCCCCGATCTGCACAGAAAGGGCAAGGGCTGCTTGCGGCGAAGCGCATCCAGCGTCCCGACCCAATCAAATAGCCGGCTACCGGAATCGGAGCATTCAATGTTCAGAATCAACATTCCTCAACATTCTCGGGGCCGGATGAATCGCCGTGGAGCGAGCGGGTTCTCCATGAAAAGCCAATATATTTCAGACTGATAGGGTTGAGGCTCGCATTATCCCGGCCGACCCCGCACGCCCATCCAGCAACTGCAGCCATCGGCGTCGCGATCGCTGAAAAACGCAAGTTCTCGGGACCCAAATGTGAACAGGCCCTGATGCCATTGGCGACATCGCCTACACCCACTCGCCCTTGCGGAACACCGGCACGCGGCTGCCATCAAAGTGGACGCCGTCGATGTCGGTCTTGTCCGAGCCGATCATCCAGTCGATGTGAATGAGGCTCTTATTGCCGCCCCGCACCGCGATCTCATCGGGCGTCAGCTTCGCGCCATCGATGAAGCATTTCGAATAGCACTGGCCGAGCGCGATGTGGCAAGCGGCATTCTCGTCGAAGAGCGTGTTGAGGAACAGCAGGCCGCTTTTCGATATCGGCGAGGAATGCGGCACCAGCGCCACCTCGCCGAGACGGCGCGAGCCCTCATCCGTGTCCAGCACCTTGTTCAGCACCTCCTCGCCGCGCGCGGCCTTCGCCTCGACGATGCGTCCCTCCTCGAAGCGCACGGCAATGGCGTCGATCAGGGTGCCCTGGTAGGATAGCGGCTTGGTGCTGGTGACATGCCCCTGCGCCCGCCGGGCATGCGGCGTGGTGAAGACCTCCTCGGTCGGGATGTTCGGATTGCAGGTGATGCCGTTCTTGGCGGTCGAGGCGCCGCCCTGCCATTCGTGGCCGTCGGCGAGCCCGATCGTCAGGTCCGTGCCCGGCCCGGAGTAATGCAGCGCCTGGAATCTCTGCCCGTTCAGTTTTTTGGTCCGGCTGTGCAGCGCGGCGTTGTGCGCCGCCCATGCCGCGACAGGGTCGCCGTTGTCGACGCGCGAGGCAGAAAAAATCGCATCGGCGAGCTTCGCCACCGCGACATCCTCCTCGGCGCCGGGAAATACCTGCCTGGCCCAGGACGCCCCCGGATAGGCAACGATGTTCCAGTTGATGTCGAAGCCGGCGATCATTTCGAGCGCCGGCTGATAGGCGACGGAATTGGCCTTGTTGGCGCGCGCGACCTTGGCGGGGTCCTCGCCCGAAAGCAGCATCGGATTGTCGCCGACGACGGCAAGCCGCGCGGTGTTGCCGGCGAAGGCCTTGGCGATGCCGTCATAGAGCCAGCCCGTTGCGCGGTCGAAGCTTTCGTCCGGCCCGAAGCGATAGCGCGAAAGCGTGACCTCCTCGTCGGCGAGCAGAGGGGTGACGAGGCCTGCGCCGGCCCGGTAGGCGTGCTCGGCGATGCGTCGCACGAGCGGCAGCGCCGCGACCGGCGCCGTGAGCAACAAATCCTGTCCGGCCTTCAGTTGCAGCCCGACCTTGACGGCCACTTGGGCGAGCCTGTCGAGCTTCACCGGGTCGATCGTTGCGGGGACGTTGCGCTGGTGCGTGGGCATGGGAATTCGGCCTCGAGGAGTTCTGATCATCGATACATATCTCGCATCCGCGATCATAATCATGAACGGGCGGCTTGGTCACCTGTCGGGGTTCGCGGCGATGTCCGACAGCGAGCTACGCTCCCACTCCGGGCCTGAATCTCGGTCGAACCTCGTCGGCATTCCGGGTGAGCGGTTCCGCTCCCCGCTCGACAGCCGCCGCCGCCCCCGCTAGGGACGATGTGGCCAAAAGGCCGGGTGTCGAGGGTGGAAGGAACGAAGCGAATGAGCGCAACGGTCGCATACGAGTTGATGGCGACGATCCGCACGATTCCGGACTATCCAAAGCCCGGCATCATGTTCCGAGACATCACGACGCTGCTCGGCAATGCGCGCGCCTTCCGCCGGGCCGTGGACGAGCTGGTGCAGCCCTTCGCCGGCGCCAAGATCGACAAGGTCGCCGGCATCGAGGCGCGCGGCTTCATCCTCGGCGGGGCCGTGGCTCACCAGCTTTCCGCGGGCTTTGTCCCCATCCGCAAGAAGGGCAAGCTGCCCCATGACATCGTGCGCGTCGCCTATTCGCTCGAATACGGCCTCGACGAAATGGAGATTCACAGGGACGGCGTCGCGCCAGGCGAGAAGGTGCTGCTCGTCGACGATCTGATCGCCACCGGCGGCACGGCCGAGGGCGCCGTCAGGCTCCTCAAGCAGATCGGCGCCGATGTGGTGGGTGCCTGTTTCATCATCGATTTGCCGGAGCTCGGAGGGGCCGAGAAGATCAAGAAGCTCGGCGTTCCGGTGCGCACGCTGATGGAGTTCGCCGGGCACTGATCGCGCGGCGAGGTCGGCACCTTCACTGCACGCGTTCGCATGAGCGCGAGCACATGCGGGGCGGCACGCCGCAATCTATCGCCTCACATCCGCGACTGCCCGAGGAAGGCGGCGAGATCGTCGGTGCGGTGATCGATGAAACCTTCCGTCCCGTTCTCTCTTTCCCAGGCATCGCGGTGCTCGTTTCGCGCATCGGGCACGACCAGCACCGTGGTCATTCCCAACCGATGCGGCACCTCGAGATTGCGCGCGATATCCTCGAACATGGCCGCCCGCGCCGGATCGATGTCGAAACGGCGGATGAAGCGGTGATAGGTGCGTTCGTCGGGCTTGGGGATGAAATCGCCGGCCGCGATATCGAAAACGCCGTGGAACAAATGATCGATCTTCAGATGCGCGGTGGTCTTCATGGCGTGACCATGCGATCCCGAGGTCAGGATGTAGCGCCGGCCGGGCAGCTTCGAGATCGAGGCGGCCAGCGCCTCGTCGGCTGCGAGCGCCGAGCGATCGATGTCATGCGCGAAATCGAGGAAGACTTCGGGATCGAGGTCATGCTCGATCATCAGGCCGCGCAGCGTCGTGCCGTAACGCTGGTAGTAATATCTCTGGAGCGCACGCGCCGAAAGCCCGTCGACGCCGAACAAGCCGGCGATGAAGGCGGTGATCCTGGCGTCGATCTGCGGCCAAACCGGACCTCCGGCCGGATAGAGCGTGTTGTCGAGATCGAAAATCCAGCATTCGACATGGGCGAAACCCCTCGCGCTGTCGGGCAGTCGCGGCAGGTCGGCAGAGGGGCGCTTGGGCGATCGGGCGTTCACTGCGGTCTCAGCCTTCCGGGCGAGGATGCCTTCAGCCCATGTCATGGATTTTCGGCGAGCCCCGCATATTGCCAAACCCGCATATTGCACGATGTCGCGGCGTGTCTATCCCCGGGTTGCGACCGATACGCCGATGATCGCCAGCACCAGCCCCAGGATTTGCACCAAGGTGAGCCTTTCGCCGAACAGCACATAGGTCATCAGCGAGGACAGCGCCGGCACCAGGAAGAACAGCGAGGACACGGCCGCCACGGCGCCTTTGCGGATCATGTGGAGCAGCATCAAGATCGCAACGATCGACATCCCGAAGATCGACCATGCGAGGCCGAACATGACCTGCGGGATGAGCTCCATGCGGCCATGCTCGAAGGCAAGCGCCAAGGGCAGGAGCGCGAGGCAGGCGCCCGCATATTGCAACGCGGTTCCGGCGCGCGCGTCGAGCTTGCCGCCGAAGCGCTTCTGGAAGAACGTCCCGAGGGTGAGGCTCGCCATGCCGAAGCCGCATATGGCGGCCGGCAGCGCCGGGATCGCTCCTTCTCCGGCAAGGCCGAGCTTCGGAGAGATCACCAGGACGGCGCCGATGCTGCCCGCAGCGACCCCGCACCAACGCTTGAGGCTGACGCGCTCGTTGATGAGCGGCCGCGCCAGCGCCGCCGCCAAGATCGGCTGCAAGCTCCCGATCAGGGCCGAGACACCGGCCGGCAATCCATGATCGACCGACCAGAAGACCGTGCCGAGATAGCCGCCATGGATGAGCACGCCGGCGGCCATGGGCTTCGCGAACCCCAAGGCGCCGCGTGGCCAGTCGACCTTGGCGATGCAGGCGACTGCCGCAAGCACCAGGCCGGCGATGGCGAAGCGCCAGATCAGGAAGGTGAAGGGCTCGGTATGGCCGGCGACCAGCCGCGCAGTCACGAAGCCTGTCGACCAGAGAAACACGAAAGCAGGCGGAATCAGACGCTCAGTGGTGAATCCGGCCATGAATCGAGCGCCCTCGCGACTGGCGAGCTGTCACTCGCCAGTTTCACGGGGCAAAGGCAAGCCAAAAGGCAAGGAAGCTGCCGCATGCCTGCCCTGACGAAGGCGACCCGCAATGGCCGGGCCATTGCGGGTCAAGTCTGCGCCTCCGGGAGCCTGGAGGGGCCGGTCACCCAGTGGCGTGTTGTTTCTACGCTCGAGGCAGTCCTAAGGTTTCCGGTCGGGCAAAAAATTAATTTGGGGGTGTAAGCCCGGCGCAACATTCGCTGCCGGGCCGGGACCATGCCGGCCGCCGACGCAGCCGCGAGGCATCTCATGGGCAGGACGCCGGAATTGCCTCAAGCGGGGATGCGCTTGACATCGCGACCCGGCGACGCATTTGTGCTTGAAGCCAGCGCCAGGGAAGGCGCGGCTCAATGGTGTTTCTCGAGGCATCCATGTCCAGCAGCGGCGGCGCGATCTACCCCGATCTCCAGAACAAGAGCGTGCTCGTCACCGGAGGCGGCAGTGGCATCGGCGAGGCCATCGTGCGGGCTTTCGCCCGGCAGAAATCCAAGATCGCCTTCATCGACATCAATGCCGAGGCTTCGCGCAAGCTCGCGGGAGAATTGCGGGAAGCGGCCTCGACGGTGCATTTCGAGCATTGCGACTTGACCGACATCTCGGCGCTGCGCGCCAGCGTCTCGAAGATCCGCGAGGCGCACGGCCCGATCTCGATCCTCGTCAACAATGCGGCGCATGACGAGCGCCACAAGACCGAGGAGGTCACGCCGGAATATTGGGATAACCGCCTCGCCGTGAATCTCAAGCACCAGTTCTTCGCGGCGCAAGCGGTCCTCCCCGATATGAAGGCCAATGGCGGCGGGTCGATCGTCAATTTCGGCTCGACATCCTGGATGGTGGGGCAGGGCGGCATGGCGGCCTACACGGCCGCGAAATCGGCCGTGCTCGGGCTCACGCGTTCGCTCGCCCGCGATTTCGGTCCCTTCAATGTCCGCGTCAACGCCATTGCGCCCGGCTGGATCATGACGCAGCGCCAGATCGAGCTCTGGCTCACCCCGGAGGGCGAGAAGGAGCTGATGCAGCGCCAATGCCTGAAGCGCAAGCTCCAACCCCCCGAAATCGCCAAGTTCGTCTTGTTCCTGGCGTCGGAGGAAGCTAGCGCCTGCACCAACCAGCAATATGTGGTCGACGGCGGCTGGGTCTGACCCGCGTCATGGCAACGCCGATCCGCAAGATCCTCGTCACACTCGACGAAACCCATCGCGAGGCGGGCCGGGAGATTTCCCCGCCGACGCGCAGGGCCGTCGCCTGCGCCGTCATCGAGAACCCGTTCGCCGGGCGCTATGAAGCCGATCTGTCGCCGCTCATCGATATGGGCGCGGAGCTGGGCGATCTGCTGACCAGGCACTGCCTCGCGGCTCTCGGCATCGAGGGACACAAAGCCGAAAGCTTCGGCAAGGCCGCGATCGTCGGCGAGAATGGCGAGCTCGAGCACGCCGCCGCGCTGCTGCACCCCAAGATGGGAGCGCCCGTGCGCGCGGCCCTCGGCAAGGGGCCGGCGCTCATCCCCTCGGCGAAGAAAATGGGCGGTCTCGGTACCGCGATCGACGTGCCGCTCGGCCACAAGGATGCGGCTTTCGTGCGTTCCCATTTCGATGCGATCGAAGCGCGCGTGTCCGATGCGCCGCGCGCCAACGAGATCGTGGTCGCCATCGCGATCACGGATTCGGGCCGGCCGCTGGCGCGCATCGGCGGTCTCGCCAAGCACGAAATCAAGGGTGAGGACGGCCTCAGATAGGCTGACCCGAAGGCAGGAGGGCGACCCATGTTCTCGATGCTCAAAGCCATGTGGACCAGGCTCGCCGGCGCGTCCGGAACGGGCTCATCCGGCGAGCCTGACATACCAGCCGTCGAATATAAGGGTTACCGCATCCGGCCGGCCCCGTATCTGGCGAATGGTCAGTATCAGACCGCGGGCGTCATCGAGAAGGATGCGGCCGACGGCGTGAAGGAGCACCGCTTCGTTCGAGCCGACACGCATTCGACGAAGGACGCCGCGATCGAGTTCGCGGTCTCGAAGGCAAAGCAGATCATCGATTCGCAACATGACGGCATGTTCAGGTGAACAGGCGCCGGCTGGAGCCTGAATGGGCCGGGCAGCGATAGCTCGCATGCCGAAGCCTCGAGCGAGCGCGGATGAGTTGCGTCCGGGCGAGGTAGCCGTAAGGGCAGGCGCAGCTCGCGAGGCGCAGCTCTATTTCATCGGGCGCATCATGACGCCTTGGGCGACGCGCAAGGAGTGCCCGCGGCGTGGCGACCTCGCGGGGCCGATTTGCCGCATCGAGGTCTTAGAACCCTGGTCGGCGGGCCTTTCGGGCATCGAGAAGCACCCATATCTGCAGGTCCTCTACTGGATGCATCTGTCGCGGCGAGACCTGGTGCTCCAGAGCCCGCGCGGCCAGGGCACGCCCCGTGGCACCTTCGCGCTGCGCTCGCCCGTGCGGCCGAACCCGATCGCCTCGTCGGTCGTCGCATTGGAGCGCGTCGAGGGCGCGACGCTCTTCGTGCGCGGCCTCGATTGCGTCGACGGCACGCCTCTCGTCGATATCAAGCCGGATCGTTGCCCACTCGCTTGAGGCCCGACCGGAGGATGAAGCCAACCTCCTCTGCAAGGCTACGGCATCTCGTCGCGCCGGGCGCTTCTTCTTCTCCCGCGCGGGAGAAGCGACGCGCGAAGCCGTATAGTCCTTTTTGCCGAAAAGCTTTTGTTAAAGCTGGGCGCACGGGATAGCTCTGTATGATCGGAACGACAGGCGCCAAAGCCGAAGAGGGAGGAGATGATGATGGCCAATCATCGCAAATGGCTCGCAAGCGCGCCCGACGCGCCGCGGTCGCGCGATGCGCGCCCCGCTCGCCGGTCGTGGCTGCCGCTCGCGGTGTCGTCGATTGCGTTTGTCCTGGTGCTGGGCGCTTGGGCATGCACGGCCGTGGCCCAGGAGACGGCCGACGAGGCGAAGCTCTATGAGGCGGCCAAGAGCGAAGGCGCGATCGTCTGGTATGTCGGCGGTCCGCTCGAGGGGATGAACGCGATCGCTGCCGAATTTCAGAAGCAGTATCCGGGCCTCAAGGTGCAGACCTTGCGTCTCGTCGGCGTGGCCCAGTATCAGCGCTTCATGGACGAGACGGGGGCCAAGAAATACATCGCCGATGTCCTTCAGAACACGGACTACCCGAGCATGGTGTCGCTGGTGGACGACGGTCACATCGCCGAATGGAAGATTCCGACATTCGACCGCGTGCCTGAGCAATTCCGCATCAAGGATTTTGCCTACGCCGAGTACTCCTCGACCAGTGCCATTATCTACAATGTCAACAAGGTGACGCCGGAGGAGGCGAAGCTCCTGGAGACCGGCTGGGAAGCCGCGCTTGACCCGCGGTTCAAAGGCCGCTTCTCCGTGTCGGCGATGAAATGCGGCGTGTGCTATGCGCCGATTCACCTTTTCTTGGATCCCAAATACAAGGACCGCTACGGGCCGGATTTCCTCAAGCAGCTTGCTGCCGGGCAGGGGGCTTCCTATTCGGAGGTTCTGGTCGCGATCGACCGGGTCATCGCGGGCGAGCATGATTTCACGCTGTGGGGCTGAGACGGCGCCGGCTCGGTCAAGCTGCTCGAGGGGGCTCCCATTCGCTGGGTCTATCCAAGGCCGACCCCGCGCTTCGGCAATTCCTGGCTCGGCATCTCGAAATATGCGCCGCACCCGAACGCGTCGCGTCTGTTTCTCGACTGGCTGATGGGCGACAAGGGCGCGATGGCCATGGAGCGCGTCTACGGCGCCGAGACGACGCTGAGCGGCGTTCCCGACCAGAGGGCCTATACTAAGGAGCCCTGGTATCACCCGCCCGTCGAGATCTACGACATCGACTGGCAACGCTGGGACGCGAACTACCACAAGGACATGGACCTGTGGGCGACCGCGCTCAAGCAGGCCAAGTGATCACGGCGGCAGACGCATTGCGGGTCGCGAGAGCGGATTTCGAGGAGCTTCGGATGGCGGGCAGGCCATACCTGCCCGTTATCTTCCGTAGCGCGCTGTGGCTCGCTCTTGCCGCAGCGGTCATCGCCATCGCGATCGTGCCGCTGGGCTATGTCATCGATGCGCAGTTCTATCGCGAGACCCGAGTCGGGCTGGCGAGCGATCGCAGTCTCGCGGCGGTGCTCGACGTGTATTTCAGCGCCGAATATCTCAGTTATCTCGTCAATGCACTGGTCCTTGCCGGCGTCGTCACCGCCCTGTCCATGGTCGCGGGTGTGGCGCTGGCGCTGATCGTCGGCCGCACGGACATCGGACACAAGAGCCTGTGGGATCGATTGATCACTCTGCCGCTCTATTTGTCGCCGTTCACCGGGCTCATGGCCTGGATTGCGCTCGGCTCGCAGAAGGCCGGCTTCATCAACGTGGCGATCGCGGCCCTGCTGCGGCCCTTCATCGCCTCGGCGCCGCAGCTCGTAAACATCTGGAGCTATGCCGGCGTCGTCTACGTGATGTTTCTGTTCTTCTGCCCGCTGGTCTACCTGTTCACCGTCGGCAGTCTCCGCTCGATGAACACGGCGCTCGAGGAGGCGGCGCGCACGACCGGCGCCACGCCTCTGGCGATGATCTTAAAGGTGACGCTGCCGTTGTGCTCGCCGGCGATACTGGCTTCGGCGCTGCTCGTCTTCGTCCTCGGTGCGGAAATGTACACGATCCCGGGCATCATCGGCTCGACCGCGGGATTCACCACCCTGCCCTGGCGCATCTTCGAGGATTCGACCGCCGTTCCGGTCCATCGCGCGCATGCCGCCGCGGGCGGCACCTTGCTCCTGATCGTGACGGTTCTCGGCGTCTGGCTGCAGCGACGCCTCACGCGCGTCTCCGAGCGCTTCATCACCGTCGGCGGCAAGGGATTCCGCGATGCGCCGTTGCCGCTCGGCCGCCTCTACGGTCCGGCGGTAGCTTTCATTGTTCTCTACGTTGCCATGGCCGATTTCTTGCCCTTCGGCGCGCTGCTCGTGTCGTCGGTGATGAAATTCAGCTCGGGCACGCTGACTGCCGACATCTTCACGGCGAAGCACTACGTCACCTTCTTCACCACCCACAGCATGCTGATGGCGCTCTGGAACACGGTGTTGCTCGCCGTGCTCGCCGGCGCGGCATGTATGGTCTGCGGCTTCATCATCAGCCTGTCGGAGCTGCGCCGGCCGAGCTTCGCCACGCGGCTGCTCGCCTTCCTCAGCGTGCTGCCGGTGGCGGTCCCGGGCCTGGTCTACGGCCTGGGCTTGCTGTGGACCTTCCTGCCGACGCCGCTTTACGGGTCGATATGGGTCCTGCTGTTCGCCTACCTGGCCAAATTCCTGCCCTATGGCGTCGTGATCAGCCGCACGGGATTGCTGCAGATCCATCCGGAGCTCGAGGAGAGCGCCCGGATGTGCGGCGCCGGCTACACGCGCATCCTTGCATCGGTCACCATGCCGCTCCTCCGGCCGACGCTGTTCGCCATCCTGTTCTTCGTCATGCTGATGAGCATCAAGGAGCTCTCCGCTTCGGTGCTGCTCTACACCGAAGACAGCGAGGTTCTGTCGGTGCTGACGTGGCACTACATGGATTCGGGCGACTACCAATTTGCGGCGGCCGTCGGCCTCGTGCAAACGGCCATTATGCTCGGCGTCGTTTGGCTGGCGCAGGCAATCTTCCGCGTGCGGCTCGACAAGGCGTTCGGCCATGAGGCCGCCTGAAGCAGAAGAGCGACGGCAATGAAAGCTCATGACAAGCAGGGTGCATAGGTGACGCAGGTCGTTCTGGACCGGCTGGTCAAGCGATATGGCCAGACGACGGCCGTCGACGGCATCGACCTGAACGTGGTCGAGGGGGAGTTCCTGGTATTGCTGGGGCCGAGCGGCTGCGGCAAGACGACGACGCTGCGCTGCATCGCCGGCCTCGAGCCGATTTCCGAGGGACGGATCTTCCTGGGCGAGACGGTCGTGTCGCAGCGCGAGTTCACCGTCCCGCCGGAGCGGCGGCCTATCGGCATGGTGTTTCAGTCCTACGCCGTCTGGCCGCATATGACGGTGTTCGAGAATGTCGCATTCGGTCTGAAGCTCAAGAAGCTGTCGCGCGGCGACGTCGCCGACCGCGTCGGCAAGTCGCTCGATCTCGTCGGATTGCGGGCACTGGCCGAGCGCGGCATCCATCAGCTCAGCGGCGGTCAGCAGCAGCGCGTAGCGCTCGCCCGCGCCGTGGCGCTGGAACCCCGCGTGCTGCTGTTCGACGAGCCGCTCAGCAATCTCGATGCGAAGCTGCGCGAGTACATGCGCTACGAACTGCGGCAGCTGCAGCGTCGCCTCGGCATCACCGCGATCTACGTCACGCATGACCAGCATGAGGCCATGGTCGTGGCGGACCGAATCGCGCTGATGAACGAGGGGCGGATCGAGCAGGTCGGCGCGCCGGGCGATATCTACCACCGGCCGGCTTCCCTGTTCGCGGCCTCGTTCGTCGGCCTGGCCAACACGCTGCCTGGACGGATTGCCGGGACGGGTCCCGGCGGCCTCACCCGGGTGCTGCTTGCCGACGGCACGGAATTCTTCAGCACCGATACCGGCCTGGCGTCGGGAAGCGAAGTGGACCTCGTCTTCAGGCCGGAACATCTGCGCCTCGGCCAGGATTCACGCGGCGGCCCGAATTCGTTTTCCGGCCTCATCGAGGAAACGGTGTTCCTCGGCAACATTTCCGATGTCTACCTTCGTCTTGGCAAGACCAAGCTGCGGGCGCAGGTGAGTCCGGCGGCCGCCTGGCCGGCAGGCGCAATCGTCGAGTTCGGCGTGCCGGCGGAAAACCTGCGCCTGATCCCTGCTGCGGCATCGTCGAACGGAGCGTCGCGGTGAGCGCCGCCCGCGATTTCATCCTGCGTTCGACGTTGACGTCGCCATTCGGGCGCAAGGTCCGGATCGGCGCCGATATCCTCGGTCTCGCCGAGCGAATCACGCTCGTCCCGGCGGACCCCCTCGACGGGGACGACGCGCTGCGGCAGCAAAACCCGCTCGGCAAGATGCCCTGTCTGCTTCTGGCGGACGGCACTGCCATCTATGACAGCCGGGTCATCATCGAGTTCCTTCAGGAAACTGCCGGAACCGACCGGCTCCTGCCCCTGCGCGGACCGGCGCGCTATCGGACCCTGACGCGGGCGACGCTGGCCGATGGCATCACCGATGCCGCTCTGCTGATCGTCTATGAAGGGCGCTTTCGCACGCCAGCGCAGATATCGGAGCGTTGGCTCGCGCATCAACGCGGCAAGATCTTGCGCGGGCTGGCCGTGTTCGAGGCCACCCCGCCGGAGGCCGGACGGCTTGATCTCGCGTCGATCGGCCTGGCTTGCACGCTGGGCTATCTCGACTGGCGTCGGCCGCTCGGCTGGCGGGCGGAGCATCCTCGGCTCGCGGCCTGGCTCGATGATCTCGAGAAGCACGAGCCCGCCATCGGCCGGACCCGCGTCCCGGCCGAGCCGTCTCCTGCGAAGTGACGCCAAAAAATGCCGGGAGCTTCCCTATGAACAAGCGTTTCAAGGACAAGGTCGTGATTGTCGCCGGGGCCGGATGTGTGGGCCCGGGCTGGGGCAACGGACGCGCCATCGCCGTCCGGTTCGCCGAGGAAGGGGCCAAGGTCTTCGCCGTCGATCGCGAGGCCGCGAGCCTGGGCGAGACTGTCTCACGAATTCGCGACGCGTGCGGGATCATCGAGACGCATCTCTGCGACGTTACCCGAAATGCGTCGGTTGCGGCCATGGTCCAGAGCTGCCTGGGGCTATGGAATCGCGTCGATGTTCTCGTCAACAATGTCGGCGGCTCGGCGCCGGGTGGACCGGTCGAGATGGCCGAAGATGTTTTCGACGCGCAGGTCGACCTCAATCTGAAAAGCGTCTTCCTGACCTGCAAGCACGTGCTGCCGGTCATGGAGGTTCAGGGGAGCGGCGCCGTCGTCAATCTCGCCTCGACGTCCGGTCTGCGCTGGACCGGCTCGGCGCAAGTCGCCTATGCGGCGACCAAGGCAGGCGTTATCCAGCTGTCGAAAGTCGTGGCCGTCCAATATGCGTCGAAGGGCATTCGCGTGAATACCGTCGTTCCCGGCCAATTGCATACCCCGATGGTCGAAGCCCGCCTGGCCCGGCAGAGGACCGGCGGCGACGTCGACGCCTTGCTGAAGCAGAGGCTCTCGCGGATCCCGTTGGGCTTCATGGGCGATGGCCGCGATACGGCGAACGCGGTGCTCTTCCTGGCTTCGAATGAAGCGCGTTTCATCACGGGAACCGAGATTGTTGTCGATGGCGGGATGACCGTGAGGTGCGGCTGAGGCCCTGGCGCGGAACGGTCACGGCGCGCGCGCCAAGATGGCCATCAAGGTGCCGGTCATGCTGGCGATCAGCCTTTCGCCGTCCTTGTCGAGCGCAAAGGCCTGCGCCTCGCAGACGGTGAGCGTGCGGCCGGGCTTCAGCACATGGGCGCGAAAGACGAAACGCTCGCCGCGCGCGGGCGCCAGCAGATTGGTCTTGAACTCGACCGTGAGCACATTGGCGCCGGCCGGCATCAAGGTGAAGGCGGCGCAGCCGCAGGCGGTGTCGAGCACCGTCGTCACGATGCCGGCATGCAGGAAGCCGTTCTGCTGCGTATAGGCCTGCGCATAGGGCATGGTGAGCTCGACCACGCCGGGCGCGATGCGGCCGATCGCGACGCCCAATGTACGCATCGCCGCCTGGCGCTCGATGATCGAGGAGGCCTTGGCATGATAGTCTGGATCCTTGGCGTCGAAGGCGGTCATGATCTCATGCCAAGAGCGCGGGGTAGGCTAGCGCATGATCCCGAAAAGTGGCCCCACTTTTCGGATAAGATTATGCGCGCAAGCAAAGAGATGCAGGGCTGTGGCCATTGAATCTGAAAGGATGCCGCTCTAAGCGTCGCCGCGGCGCAAAAGGAGGAATTGCGGATCTTGCCGACAGGCTCGATCGTGTCGTTGCGCGAGCCGCACCGGCCTCGGCCCGGCATGGACCGAGGCGGGGCGGTGCCCCAAGGCCTACTTCGTGACGAGCCGGTAGAAGACCACGTCCGAGGTCGGGCCCATCACGAAGTTCTTCACATTGTTGCGTAGCGCCACCTGCTTCGAATCCTGGAGCATGATGATGAACGGCCCCTCCTGCATCACCTTGCGCTGCAGGCTCTCATACATCTCGGCGCGCTTCTCGCTGTCGCGCTCGCGCACCGCCGCGGCGGTCATCTGGGATATCTCGGGAATATACCAGGAATTTCGCCAGGCGAGCGGCTTCGTCTTGGGATTATCCGAATTGTCGGTGTTGCGCGCGAAGCTGTCCGCATTGGTGTGCGGGTCCATATAATCGGGGCCCCAATAGATCAGCAGCATCTGGTGCTGGCGGGCGCGGTATTTGGTGATCACCGCCTTCTGCTCGGCCGACTGGATGGTCACCTTGACGCCGCCTTGGGCCATGGTGGCCTGCACCGATTGGGCGATATTGACCCCCGGCGACGAGTTCGAGGCGTCGAGCGTGAGCTCGAGCCCGTTCGGATAGCCTGCCTCCGCGAGAAGCGCCTTGGCCTTGGCCGGGTCGAAGCTGTAGGGCGTGTCGTCGAGCGAGGCCCAGAAGCCCGACGGCCAGAAGGCCTGGTGGACCTTGGCCTGACCTTTCAGGAAGGTGTCGACCATTCCCTTATAGTCGACGAGATAGCGTAGCGCCTCGCGCACCTTCGGATTGGCGAGAGACTCGGTCTTGAGGTTGAGCGCGAGATAATGGAGCGCGGCACGCGGAACGTTCATGATGGTCACGCCCTTGCTGCCGGCGAGCCCCGCCACCTGGTCGGGCGTAAGGTCGCGGGCGATGTCGGCGTCCCCCTTCTCGACGAGGAGGCGCTGCGCCGCGGCCTCCGGCACATGGCGCAGGACGACGCGCTTCATCTTGGGCGCGCCCGAGCGATAGCCGGGATAGGCCTCGAGATTGACGCTCTCATTGGCCTTCCAGGAGCGCAGGATGAAGGGGCCCGAGCCCGCCGAGTTCGCCTTCAGCCAGGCATTGCCGAAATCGCCATTGGCCACATGCTCCATGACGACCTTCTCGTCGACGACCGAGCCGACCACGGAGGACATCAGCGACAGCACGAAGGAGGGCGCGAAATCGTCGGTGACGGTGAATTGCAAGGTCGCATCGTCGACGGCTTTCACCATGGTGTCGACATTGTCCTTGGTCCAGCCGAGCTGGCTGATGATGAAGGCCGGCGTCTTGTCGAGCTTGATGACCCGTTGCAGCGAGAAGGCGGCGTCTTGCGCCCTCACCGGATT
>JBIOEK010000027.1:0-15733 GCA_044445925.1 Hyphomicrobiales bacterium | reverse complement strand
GCGTCGCCTCGGCGCGTTCGAGATAGCGGCCGAGCCAAAACAGGTTGTCGGCGGCGCGGCTCGGCAAATTGCCCATCAGGCGGCGCACCGTCACCGCCTCGCTCTGCGACAGCAAAGTCACCATCTCGGCGGGCTTGTCGCCGAGCACCCAGACATCGGCCGAACGCACTCCTTCGCCCATGGAGAAGGCCCGCGCATCGCCGCGGTCGGAGATGCGGCAGAAGCCTCCCGGCATGACGCGCCAGCCATCCGGCGTCGCCGCGGCGAAGACGCGTAGCGCGAAGGGGCGTGGCGTGAGGCGGCCATCCTCCCAGAAGGGCGTGGTGGAGAGCTTCACCACTTCCTGCCCGACGAAGTCGGCGCCGCGCCGGCGCATCGCGGCGACGAGCTGGGCGCGATCGCGGGCGCCGAGCTCGCCGCCGATGAGGGTCGCGGCCTGCGGGAAGCCCGGCAGCGCATCCGCGAAGGCGCCGGCGATCGCCATCTCGTCGAGCCCTGCGAGAACCTCGTCGCGCTCGCTCTTCTGGCCGCACCACCAGGTCGCGATATTGGGAAGCTTCAGCTCCTCGCCGATCAGGCGCCGGCACAAGCCCGGCAGGAAGCTCAGCAGGGCCCGCGACTCGACGACGCCCGAACCCGGCATATTGGCCACCACCACCTTGCCGTTGCGCAAGGCCTCCGTCAGGCCGGGGACGCCGAGCCGCGACCTGCCATTCAGCTCGAGCGGATCGGTGAAATCGCCGTCGACGCGCCGCCAGATGACGTCGGCGCGCTTGAGCCCGGCGATGGTGCGGACATGGATGCGTCCGTCGCGCATGGTCAGGTCGTCGCCCTCGACGAGCAGGAAGCCGAGATAGCGGGCGAGGTAGGTGTGCTCGAAATAGGTCTCGCTAAAGGGTCCGGGCGTCAGCAGGCAGATGCGCGGCTCGGAACGTTCGGCGCTGCCGCGCAGCCCCGCCCGGAAGGCCTGGAAGAAGGGCGCCAGCCGCTCGACATTCATCTCGCTGTAGAGCTGCGGCAGGGCGCGCGACAGGACGAGGCGGTTCTCGAGCGCGTGGCCGGCCCCGGAGGGCGCCTGGGTGCGATCGCCCAATACCCACCAGCGCCCGTCCGGACCCCTGCCGAGATCGGCGCCGTAGAGATGCAGATGGCGGCCGCCGGGCGGACGCACGCCCTGCAGCGGACGCAGGAAGTTCGAGCTGCCGGTGACGGCGGCGGCGGGCAGATCGCCTTCTGCGACCAGGCTGCCCTCGCCGTAGAGGTCGGCGAGGATGGCTTCGAGGAGGCTGGCCCGCTGCTCGACGCCCGCCGCGATGTCGCGCCATTCCGCCTCGCTGATCAACAGCGGTAGATGGCTCAGCGGCCAGGAACGCTCCCCCGTCTCGCCGTAGACGCGGTAGGAGATGCCCATGTCGCGGATATGCCGGTCGGCGGAGCCGAAGCGGCGCGAGATCTCGGTCGCGTCCAGTTCCGCGAGAGCCTCGAGGAAGTTCAGCCAATGCGGCCTCGGCACGCCATCCTGGCCCAGGAATTCGTCATAAGCGCCGGGCAACGCGGCGTATTCGGTCGTCCAGGCGGACAGGCGCTTGCGCGCTCCTCTGGCGCGCGGCCTGGCGGCGATCAGGCGGTCAAGAGCCAAGCGGCCTCCTCAGATCGAGCGTCAGCGGGAACTCGCCGGACCGCATCTCCGGCGGCACCTCGATTCGGCCGGGAGTATGGCCGTGATCCTGGAAGCGGGCGAGGCGGCGCGCCTCGGCCTCGTGCGAATTCACAGGAAAAGTCTCGTAGTTGCGGCCCCCCGGATGGCCGACATGATAGATGCAGCCGCCGAGCGAGCGGCCGTTCCAGGCATCGACCAGGTCGATGGCGAGGGGCGCATGCACGGCAATCGTCGGGTGCAATCCCGAAGCCGGCTGCCAGGCCTTGTAGCGCAGCCCCGCCACCGCCTCACCGGCGACCCCCGTGGCGGTGAGCGGCAGGCGCCTTCCATTGCAGGTCGCGATGTGCCGGCCTTCGGTGATTCCGGTGACCTTCACTTGCAGCC
This sequence comes from Hyphomicrobiales bacterium, assembly GCA_044445925.1. Classification (GTDB taxonomy): domain Bacteria; phylum Pseudomonadota; class Alphaproteobacteria; order Rhizobiales; family Beijerinckiaceae; genus GAS188. Next base: position 13,689 of record JBIOEK010000027.1, on the reverse strand, counting down.
GCTCGACCGAGGAATCGACATAGCGCACGGTGCCACCCGCCGCCCCCTCCTCGCCCAGCACATGCCAGGGCTCGAGCGCCCGGCGCAGCTCGAGACGCAGGCCCGCGACCTCGATCGCCCCATGGATCGGGAAGCGGAACTCGCACTGCGCCTCGAACCAGGCGGGATCGAAGGCGTAGCCGGCCTGCCGCAGATCGGACAGGACCTCGAGGAAATCCGCGAAGACGAATTCCGGCAGCATGAAGCGATCATGCAGCGTGGTGCCCCAACGCATCAGGGAGCCCTGGCGCGGCTCGCGCCAGAACCAGGCGGCGAGGGCGCGCAGCAGGAGCTGCTGGGCGAGGCTCATGCGCGCATCGGGCGGCATCTCGAAGGAGCGGAACTCGATGAGGCCGAGCCGGCCGGCCGGCCCGTCGGGCGAGTAGAGCTTGTCGATGCAGATCTCGGATCGGTGGGTGTTGCCCGAGACATCGACCAGGAGATGGCGGAACAGCCGGTCGACGAGCCAGGGCGGCACGCGGCCTTGGCCCGGCGGGGGCACCTTCCCCATGGCGATCTCGAGCTCGTAGAGCGCGTCATGGCGGGCCTCGTCGACGCGCGGCGCCTGGCTGGTCGGCCCGATGAACAGGCCCGAGAACAGGTAGGACAGCGAAGGGTGGCGCTGCCAATAGATGATGAAGCTCTTGAGAAGATCCGGGCGGCGCAGGAAGGGCGACTCGGCCGGCGTCGAGCCGCCCAGCACCACATGGTTGCCCCCTCCGGTGCCGGTATGGCGCCCATCCATCATGAACTTCTCGGCGCCGAGGCGCGCCTGGCGCGCATCCTCATAGACGCCCATGGTGGTGGCGACGGCCTCGCGCCAGCTCGAGGCGGGGTGGATGTTCACCTCGATGACGCCGGGATCCGGCGTGACTTTGATGACGCAAAGGCGCGGATCGAAGGGCGGCGCGTAACCTTCGAGCCGCACCTTTGCCCCCGCGGCGCGCGCCGTCTCCTCGACCGCGGCGACGAGCTCGAGATAATCCTCGAGGCGCTCGACCGGCGGCATGAAGACGCAGAGCACGCCGTCGCGCGGCTCGATCGAGAGCGCGGTGCGAACCGCGCCGGTGCCGATCTCCTGCTCGACGATATCCTGGCGCGGCGGCTCCGGGGCGCTTGCCGACACGGCAAGCTGCACGGGCCGGCCGGGATCGGGAAGGGGGCCGCGCTCCTCGAGCGGATCCTGCTCGACCACATAGGGGTAATCGACCTTGGCGATGAAGGGCAGCGAGCCGAGCGGCAGCCGGTAGCCGACCGGCGAATCCCCGGGCACCAGGAACAGGCGCTCGCGCCTGAGCCGCCAGCGCTCGCTCATCCAGCGCCTGCCTTCGCTCCCCTGGTCCGGCGCGTTCCAGCGCTGGATCGGCAAGACATAGCCCGAGGGATTGTCGAGGCCGCGCTCGAAGGCGCGTTTCAGGCGCGCCCGCTGCTCGAGATCCTCGAGCTTGGAATCGGCCGGGGTGACATTGACCGGCAGCTCCTCTTCCTTCTCGCGCCAATGGGCCGCATCCTCGAAGGCCGCGATCACATGGTCGGGCGCGACGCCGAGCCGCGTCGCGAGAGCCTCGGAGAAGCTCGCCGCCTCGCCGATGCCCACCTGTTGCGCCGCCTCTTGCTGCGTCTCTTGCTGCTCGCCGGCGAACAGCGCGGCGTCGCTCCAGAGCGGCTTGCCGTCCTTGCGCCAATAGAGCGCGAAGGCCCAGCGCGGCAGGCTTTCGCCCGGATACCATTTGCCTTGCCCGTAATGCAGGAACCCGCCCGGCGCGAAGCGCTCCCTGAGGCGCCGGATGAGCTGGTCGGCGAAGCGGCGCTTCGAAGGCCCGACGGCCGCTATGTTCCATTCGGCCGCTTCGAAATCGTCGATCGACACGAAGGTCGGCTCGCCGCCGAGGGTCAGGCGCACATCCTGCGCCACGAGATCCTCGTCGACCTTGTCGCCGAGCGCATCGAGCTGGCGCCAGCTCTCCTCCGAGAAGGGCTTGGTCACGCGCGGCGCCTCGCGCAAGCGGTCGACCCGCATCTCGAAGCCGAAATCGACCTGCGCTGCTTCGCCCGCGCCCGAGATCGGCGCGGCGGAGCGGTAGTGGGGGGAAGCGGCGAGCGGCAGATGCCCCTCCCCGCAGAACAGGCCCGAGGTCGCGTCGAGCCCGACCCAGCCGGCACCCGGCAGATAGGCCTCGGCCCAGGCATGCAGGTCGGTGAAGTCGGCCTGCGGTCCCTTCGGTCCCTCGAGGGGTTCGATATCGGCTCGAAGCTGGATCAAATAGCCAGAGACGAAGCGCGCAGCGATACCGAGCCGGCGCAGGACCTGCACCAGGAGCCAGGCCGAATCCCGGCAGGAGCCGCTCCCGAGCGACAGCGTCTCATCCGGGGTCTGCACGCCGGGCTCGAGGCGCACCACATAGCGGATGTCGCGACTGAGCCTGGCATTCAGCTCGACGAGGAACTGCACCGTCTGCCGCTGCTCCCTCGGCAGCGAGGCGAGGAAACCCTCGAGCCTGCGGCCCGAGGGCTCGATCTCGAGATAGGGAGCAAGCTCGGCGCGCAGCTCGTCCGGATAGGCGAAGGGGAATTCCCCCGCATAGGGTTCGACGAAGAAGTCGAAGGGGTTGATCACCGCCATCTCGGCGGTGAGCCCGACCTCGATCCTGAACTCGCTCGTCTTCTCCGGGACGACGATGCGGGCGAGCCAATTGCCGAGCGGGTCTTGCTGCCAGTTGACGAAATGATTGGGCGGCGAGACCTTCAGCGCATAGCTTGCGATGCGGGTGCGGCAATGGGGCGCCGGACGCAGCCTGACGCTCTGCGGGCCGAGCGCGATCGGATGGTCGTAGCGGTAGCTCGTGACATGGGTCAGCGCAACGAGAATGGCCACGAATTCATCCTTTTAGCTCGCCCCGCGAGCGGTGGGCCCGGCCAGGATCGGCGCGCGGAGAGTAGGCAATCGAGGGATTTGAAGGAAGCCCTATTTAGGGAAGCGCCAGGGCCTTTACCCTAGCATTGCGAGCCTCGAAGCCTGCGTCATACGGGCGTCACCTTCGATCCCGAGCAGAAGGTTCGAATGATGGCCGGCCACCATTTCGACGGATCGCCGTTCGCGAAGTCGAGACCCTCGAGGCTCAAGGCGCATCGGGGCGGGATGCGACCCGGTTGGCTTGACGCGGCATCATGCCCGAACGGCGCGAGCCTTGCGTCCCGTCGCCCTTCAGGGATTCATAAGCCGGGTTCTATTCTTGCGTGGAGGGAGAGTTCAGGATGGATATCAATCTCGTATACAACGCCGCAGCCCTGGCTGCCCCCCAGAGCTTCCGGGACGGTATGCAGGCCGCGGCGAATACCCTCGATCAGGTGTTTACCGGCAATTACCAGGTCAGCATCCTGGTCGGCTACGGAGATTTCCGCGGCAACCCGTTGGCCAATCAAGACAGATCGGAAGGCGGTCTCGATTATCAAGGAACTTCCGGAGGAGGCTTTGTCGAGGCCTACTCGGATCTGCGAAGCTTGCTGGCTTCGCATGCCACGACGGAAGACCAGCAGATCGCCGTCGCCAATCTTCCGGATACCGCGTCGTTGCAGGGCCTCATCTCAGGCACCAGGTCGTTGGAGAGCCTCAGTTCCTTCAAGATCAGCTCGGCCCAGGCGAAAGCGTTGGGGATCTTGGATCCGTTCTCGAGCGCCCTCGACGGCGCGGTCGGGATGGGGACCTTATTCACCGGCACCCTCCTCTACAACGGCGCCTTGCACGAGCTCACTCACGCCATGGGCCGTCTCGTGGGTGACAGCCTCGACCTGTTCCGCTTCAATGAGGACGGGTCGGGCCAGCGCGTCTTTGGCGGGGCCATACCTGCGAGCCCGGCCTATTTCTCGATCGATGGCGGAGCCACCAAGCTCGCCGATTTCGGCATCAACTCGGATCCCGGCGACTGGCTGAATGGCGGCGTCCAGGACGGCGGCATTCCAGGCCATACCTTCGATGACCCTTTCGACGAGACGGTCGGATTCGTCGGACTGACCCAGGTCGACACCACGGTGATGAACGTGCTCGGCTTCGCCGTTGCGCCGTCTCCGCCGCCGCCCGGTCCTCCGGGGCCATCCCGCCTCGTGCTGCATGCGGGCGATTTCAACGGCGACGGCAATGCCGACATCCTGTTCCAGAGTAGCAGCGGCGTGACCTGGCAATGGCTCATGAACGCGAATCAGATCTCGACGACGAGCGAGACCGGCAATCCGGGCCCCCAATGGCATGTGGTCGGGAGCGGACATTTCACCTTGTCGAGCCCGACCCAGTCGATCCTCGTGCAGAACGACAGCGGCGACGTCGGCGAATGGAACATGAACGGCAGCCAGATCACGTCCTCGGCGGACCTCGGCAATCTCGGCTCGAATTGGCACGTGGTCGGCACCGGCGATTTCACAGGCGCCGGCGAGGACGATGTTCTGCTGCAAAGCGACAGCGGCGATATCTGGGAAGAGCAGATGAATGCCGGAAAGGTCGCCTCTCAGGGCGAGATCGCCAATCCGGGCTCGGGTTGGCACGTGGTCGGCGCCGGCGACTTCGGCGGCACTGGCGTAGCCGACATTCTGATGCAAAGTGACAGCGGCGATGTCTGGGAATGGCAGATGAACGGTAACCAGATCGTGGCCTCGGCCCAGGTCGGCAATCCCGGCCAATCCTGGCATGTCGCGGGAACGGGCCATTTCGACGGAGGCAGCCAATCGGACATTCTGCTGCAGAGTGATGACGGCCAAATCTGGCAATGGCAGATGAACGGCTTCCAGATCGCCAACTCGACCGCTGTCGGGGATCCCGGGGCCTCGTGGCACGTCGCATCGATCGGCGACTTCAACGGCGACGGGAAGGACGACGTCCTCCTGCAGAACGATAGCGGTCAAGTCTGGCAATGGCAGATGAACGGAAACCAGATCATGGCCTCGAACAGCGTCGGTAATCCGGGCTCGGGCTGGTCCGTGGTTTGACCTCGTCGCATTGGGCCGCATGCCAAGCGACTAGTGTGGCGAATTTGAAGTTCCAATCACATGGATGGCATGCGGGCTGTAGGAACTTCAAATTCGATAACCACACTAGAAACAATAACTTGCTAGTGCAGCTTTGAATCCGAAATTCGCCCCGTGCGTTGCTCCAATGTGATGCGAATTTCGGATTCGCTGCACTAGTCGGCGAGACCAACCGCGAGCGAGAGCCATGAAAGGCTGGGGTGGCCAGCGCAAGCGCACCGATCAGCTCGCCTTGAGCCGCACCTTCTGGGCGACGTCCGAGCGCTCGATATCGACGATCTGCGAGGCTTCCATGAGGTCGGAGAGCCGGGCGAAGCCGTAATTGCGGGGATCGAATTCGGGGAGCTGCTGGGCGATATAGCTCCCGACCCGCCCGAGATTGGCCCAGCCTTCCTCGTCGGATACCGCGGTGACCGCGGCCCGCAGGGTCTGCAGCAATTGCGGGTCCTGGACGTTCTTGGAGGCCTTGGCCTTGGCGGCGGCCTTGGCGGCCGGCGTCGCCGGAGCCTCGACCCCACGCTGAAGCACGTCGTAATAGACGAATTTGTCGCAGGCCGTGACGAAGGGGCGAGGCGTCTTGCGCTCGCCGAAACCGTAGACCGTCACGCCCTGCTCGCGCAGGCGGGCCGCGAGGCGCGCGAAGTCGCTATCGCTCGAGACGATGCAGAAGCCGTCGAAGCGGCCCGTGTAAAGCAGGTCCATGGCGTCGATGATCATGGCGCCGTCGGTCGCGTTCTTGCCGGTCGTGTAGGCGAATTGCTGGATGGGCTGGATCGAGTGCTCGAGGAGGCAGTCCTTCCAGCCCCCGAGATTGGGCTTCGTCCAATCGCCATAGATGCGGCGCACGCCGGCGACGCCGTATTTGGCGACCTCGGCGAGAAGCCCTGAGACGATCTTGGGCGAGGCGTTGTCGCCGTCGATGAGAATTGCCAGCGCCGGGTTCTTGTCGGACATATCTCGTCTCCCTTTATCGCGCCGACCTGCCGACCTGCCTGGCCGCAAGTCGGCGCGGCAGGCGCTTGGCGAAATCGGCGAGGTGGCGGCGGACCGCGTCCATGGCGATGCGGGCCGGAAGGGTCGGCTCGCGGCCGCGCGGCACCAGGATGGCGATCGAGTTCTCGGCGAGCAGCGGCTCGGCGAGCGTCACGTGCACGAGCTCGCCGCGCTCGATCTCGTCGATGAAGCCGATGGGGGTGAAGAAGCCGATGCCGAGCCCCATCTCGATGATCCGGCGCATGAAGTCGATCGAGTTCGAGACGATGCGCGGCACGAGCTTCTCGCCCGATTCGGCGAATTCCGTCGCCATGATGAGGTCGATGAGCCAGCGGTCATAGAGCATCACGATCGGATAGGCGGCGCAATCCGTGAAGGTCAAGGATTTGCGGCGCGCGAGCGGATGGTCGGGCCGCATCACGGCGCCGATCGAGGTCGCGAAGCTCGCCTGGACGTCGACGCCGCGGATGCGGCGGTCCATGAACAGCACGCCGAAATCATTGCGGCCGGAGCGCATCTCCTCGGCCGTGTCCCCCGGATCGATGCCGACCACCGTCAAGGTCAATTGCGGATGGGCCGTGACCAGCTCGGCCACGACGAGAGGCATGAAGCGCAACAACAGCGATTCGAGGCAGACGATGCGCACATGGCCGGTCACGGTTCCCGAGAGCCCGGCGATCTCGAGCCGCGTGCGCTCGAAATCCGAGAGCGTCTCCCTGGCATGGCGCAGCAGCACCTCGCCGGCCGGCGTCAGCCGCACGCCCGAGCGCAGGCGCTCGAAGAGCTGCGTGCCGATCTCCTCCTCGAGCTTGATGATCTGGCGGTTGACGGCCGAGGAGGCGACATGCAGCGCCTCGGCGGCGCGGCGGATCGAGCCCTGCCTAGCCACCTGATCGAAATAGCGCAGCACCGCCGCGTGCATGAGTTTGGAGCCTACCATTGACCTCGGCGTTGCCGAAACGGCATCGCCACGAGCGAAACTATCTTCTTTTCATGCGCAAGGGCAGGGGCCTATGCTGGATTTCGGCGTCAGGAGCGAAGCCTGTGCCCTGGCACAATCAATGCAGAACATGCGGCTGTCTTGGGCGGGCACGAGCCCGCCTTGAACGGGGAGCTTAAGACCATGTCCATCGATCGGCGGAAACTCTTGGGCTACGGGGCTGGAATAGCGGGCGGCGCCTTCCTGGATTTCGGGGCCTTCGGCGAGACCAGGCCCGTGGTCAACATGCAGCTCGGCTGGATCCTCGGAGGAAACCAGATCGGCGAGGTCTGCGCCAAGCAGCTAGGCTACTACGAGGCCGAGGGCATCGAGCTAAAGATCCAGCCCGGCGGCCCCAATATCGACGGCGTCGCCGTGGTGGCGTCGGGCCGCTACGAGGTCGGCCAGGTGTCGTCGAGCCCCTCGCTGATGCTCGCCGCCTCGCAGGACATTCCGGTCGTGTGCTTCGGGGTCGGCGCCCAGGAGCATCCCTACACCTTCTTCTCGTTGAAGAAGAAGCCGGTGCGCGAAGCCAAGGACATGATCGGCAAGAAGGTCGGCATTCAGGCGACCGGCGTGATCCTGCTCAAGGCGCTGCTCGCCAAGAACAACATCCCCGACAAGGAGGTCGAGATCGTCCCCATCGGGGCCGAGATGGCGCCGCTGCTCACCGGCCAGGTCGATGTGGTGACGGGCTGGCTCACCAACACCACGGCGCTCAAGGTGCTGGGGCCCGACCGGGTCGATTTCAGGCTCTGGGATGCCGGCGTCAAGCTCTATGCGCTGCCCTATTACGCAACGCAGGACACGCTCAAGACCAAGGGCGACCTCATCGCCAAATACATGCGCGCCTCGGGCAAGGGCTGGGCCTATGCCTATGCCAATCGCGACAAGGCGGTCGATCTGCTCGTCAAGGAGTTCTCGAACCTCGTCTGGAAGGACGAGCGCGAATCGGTCGACGACATGATGAAATACGCCTTCTCGCCCAAGACCAAGCTCGAAGGCTGGGGCACCATGGATCCCGCCGTCTGGCAGGACCAGATCGATCTCTACGCCAAGCTCGGCCAGTTCTCGAAGCGCACGCCGAAGCTCGACGAGGTGATGACGCTCGAGGTTCTCAAGGCCTCGGCCGACGCACGCCCGAAGATCGGCTAGGCCATGGCAGCGGCCGGGGCTTTGGCCCGCAGCACGCCCGACACGGCGGCTACGGCGCGGCCGGACGCGGCCGACAAGGCCGTCGACTGTCGCAACGTGTCGGTGCGTTTCATCACCGACCGGCGCACCGTCACGGCGCTCGACGCCGTGTCGTTCACGGTCGAGACGGGCGGCTTCCTGAGCCTGCTCGGCCCGTCGGGTTGCGGCAAGTCCACATTGTTGCGCGTCGTCGCCGACCTGATCGCTCCGTCGAGCGGCACCATGACCGTGCTCGGGCGCACGCCGCAAGAGGCGCGCCTCGGCCGGGCGCTCGGCTTCGTCTTCCAGGACGCGGCGCTCCTGCCCTGGCGCACGGCGCTCGAGAATGTCGAGCTGCCGCTCGAGGTCGGCGGGCGGCGCAACCTGCCCAAGGGGGCGCCGACGCCGCGCGAGCTGATGCGGCTCGTCGGTCTCGACGGTTGGGAGGCAAGCTTCCCCCATGAGCTCTCGGGCGGCATGCGCCAGCGCGTCTCGATCGCGCGCGCCTTGCTCGGGGGCCCGCGCCTCCTGCTCATGGACGAGCCCTTCGGCGCCCTCGACGAGATCACGCGCGACCGCCTCAACGAGGAATTGCGCCGCATCTGGCTCGAGACCCGCACCACCATCCTGTTCGTCACCCATTCGGTCTATGAGGCCATCTATCTCGGCGAGACCGTGCTGGTGCTCGCCGCCAATCCCGGGAGGGTGCGCGCCGTCGTCGATATCGGCCTGCCGCGCGAACGGACGCTCGCCATCCGCGAGACCGAACCCTTCAACCGCATCTCGGCGAAGATGCGCGGCCTGCTCGGGAGCGAGCCGTGAGCGCCGGGAGATGACTGTCTCTTCCGACATCGCCCAGGTGCTGGGCACGGAGATCGCTTCCGCCGAAGCCGAATATCGCCGGCTGAAGCAGCGCGAGACATGGCGGCGCAGGATCCTACCCTGCCTCGGCATAGCGATCGGCATCGGCTTCTGGGAGGCGATCGTCGTCTTCTTCAAGGTTCCGCCCTTCATCGCGCCGACACCGCTCGTGGTGGTCGAGACCTTCATCTTGAAATTCGACGTGCTGATGAGCAATCTCTGGCCGACCGTGGTCGAGGCGATCGGCGGCTTCATCATCGGCAATGTCGTCGCGGTCGCGCTTGCAACCCTGTTCGTGCATCGCAAGACGGTATCGGAAACCTTCTTCCTGCTCGTCGTGCTCATCAACTCGATCCCGGTCGTTGCCAAGGCGCCGATCCTGGTGCTGATGCTCGGCAACGGCTTTGCGCCGAAGATCGTGATCGCCGCCGTGATCTGCTTCTTCCCGACACTGGTGAACATGGTGCGCGGGCTCGAATCGGTGAACCCGCAAGCGATGGAGCTGATGCGGGTGCTCTCGGCCTCGAAGCGGGAGATCTTCTGGAAGCTCAGGCTCTACAATTCCTTGCCCTACCTGTTCTCGGCGCTGCGCATCTCGGCCTCGATCGCCGTCGTCGGCGCGATCGTCGGCGAATGGATCGGCTCGAATTACGGCATCGGTGCCTTGATCATCCAGTCGACCTTCAACTTCGACTCCGCCCTGCTCTACGCCACGGTCTTCCTGGGCTCGGCCTTCTCGATGCTGTTCTTCATGGCGATCTCGGTCATCGAAAAGCTGGTCGTGACCTGGCAGCCGCCGAGCGCCACCTGAACATTCACCGGGTCCGCATTCGTTCGAAGGAGATACCCATGACCGCATCCGAGATGATCGCCGAACCGGCGGGCGAGGCCCGCGTCGCGGCGCACTCCGACGTCGTCGTGGTCGGCGGAGGGCCCGCGGGCTTCGCGGCCGCCATCGCGGCGCGGCGCGAAGGCTTAACGGTGACGCTCGTCGAGCGCTACCCCTATCTCGGGGGCCTCGCCTCCGGCGGCATGGTGCTGGTGCTCGACGACATGCACAATGGCGACGAGGTCACCGTGACCGGCATCTGCATGGAGATGATCGAGCGCATGGCGAAGCTCGGTCTTTGCGTCTACCCGCCGCCCGAGGAGCGCCGGCAGAGCCAGGAGCTGCACCGCAAATGGGCGCGCTGGGGCGCCTTCGATTTCCGGGGCCACAGCAAGCCCGCCCCGATCGTGATGGCGGCGGCTTTCGATCCCGACGGCTGGAAGCGCGTCTCGAACGAGATGATCGCGGAGGCCGGCGTCGGCGTCAGGCTGCATTCCTGGTTCTCCAAGGCGATCATGCGCGATGGCCGCATCGGCGGCGTCATCTGCGACACCAAGGCCGGCCGCGAAGCGATCCTCGGCGAGGTGGTGATCGACGCTTCGGGCGATCTCGATGTGGCGGCGGCGGCGGGCGCGGCTTTCACCGAGGGTGGCTATATCGTGACCACGGTATTCCGCCTCGGCGGCGTCGATACCGAGGAGGCCGAGGATTTTCGCGTCGCGCATCCGGAGGAATTCGCCAAGATCGATCGCCAGGCCAAGCGCATCATCGGCGGCTCCTGGGATTTCTGGTGGCTGAAGACGCCGCTGCCCGGCGTCGTCTGGTGCAACTGTCCGCATATGACGGGCTATGACGCGCTCAAGGTCGAGGATCTGACGCGTGCCGATTTCGAGGGCAGGAAGCGCATCGCTTCGCTCCTCGACTATGCGCGCTCGACCGTGCCGGGGTTCAAGAGCTGCTTCGTCGTCGATGTCGCCCCCCAGCTCGGCGTGCGCCAGACCCGCATGCTCGAAGGTGAATATGTGGTCACCAAGGAAGATGTGCTGGAGCGCGTCTATTTCCACGACACGGTGGCGCGCGGGCGCGATTACTACACGCCCTACCGCGCCATGCTGCCGAAGAACGTCGAGGGCCTGATCGTCGCCGGCCGCCATTACTCGGCGACCGAGAGCGCCCAGAAGATGTCGCGCGAGATCCCGCCCTGCATGTCGATGGGGCAATCGGCGGGCGTCGCCGCGGCGCTCGCGCTCAAGGGCGGCGTGGCGTTGCGACGCGTCGAGCCCTCGGCCATCTGCGCTCGCGTGCGCGCCCAGGGCGGCGATCCGGGAGACCGCCCCTCAGCCAATGCCAAGATCATGGAGAAAGCCGCGTGACGAATGCCGACCAATTGCCGCTTGCGGGCATCCGCATCATCGATTTCACGCAGGTGATGATGGGGCCGGTGGCGACCCAGGTCCTTGCCGATTACGGCGCCGACGTGATCAAGATCGAGCGGCCTGGCACGGGCGATCTGTCGCGCACCTCCTTCCCGAACGACCCGGCCGGCCTCACCGGCCCGGTCTTTTGCTCGCTCAACCGCAACAAGCGCTCGGTGGTATTCGACACGAGGAAGCCCGACGACAAGGCGACGGTGATGCGCCTCCTCGAGACCGCCGATGTCGTCGTCAACAATTTCCGGGCCGGCGTCATGGAGCGCATGGGCTTTGGCTATGAGGAGCTCGCGAAACGCAATCCCCGGCTCATCTACGCGGTCGGCACGGGCTTTGGCCTCACCGGCCCCTATTCGCATAAGGGCGGGCAGGACGTGCTGGCCCAGGCGATGTCGGGCGTCATGGCGCGCCGTTCCGATGCCAGCCTGCCGCTCTCCGTCTATTCGACGACCTTCGCGGATTACTCGGCAGGCATGCATCTCGTCCAGGGCGTGCTGCTGGCTTTGCTGCAGCGCCAGAAGACCGGCCGCGGCCAGCTTCTCAGCGTCTCGCTGCTCGATTCCATGCTCGCCGCCCAGACGCAGGAAGCAGCCTCCCATATGATGCGCGGGCGCGAGGTGAATTGGGGCGCGATGCCGCTCACGGGCGTGTTCGAGACCTCGGACGGCGCCCTCGTCATGGTCGGCGCCTTCAAATCCGATCCCGTCGGCGATATCGGCAAGGCGCTCGATTTGCCGGCGCTCAAGGAAGATGCGCGCTTCAAGACGCACGCGCTCCAGGTCGAGAACAAGGCGGCGCTGCACGCGATCTTCCGCGAGCGCTTCAAGAGCAACTCGACCGCCTATTGGATCGCCAGGCTCGAGGGCGAGGACCTTTTGTGCTCGCCGGTGCGCAGCCTCGGCGAGGCGCTCGCCGACGAGCAGACCGCGATCAACGGCATGGTGATCGAATGCGACGGCGCGACCGAAAGGGTGCGCGTCGTCGGCTCGCCGATCCATCTCGAGGACGCGCCCGTGACCATCCGCATTCCCCCGGCGCAGCTCGGCCAGCACACGGCCGAGGTGCTCGCCGAGATCGCGGCGCCGCGCATGAAGGCCGCGAGCTGATGCCGATCCGCTTTTGCGTCGCCGATCATGTGGCGAGGGTGACGATCGACCGGCCGGAGGTCATGAACGCCATCGACATCGCCTCCGAGCGCGAGCTGCAGCGCATCTGGCTCGCGATCGAGCAGGACCGCGATGTGCGCGTTGTGATCCTGACCGGGGCCGGCGAGCGGGCGTTCTCGGCCGGCGCCGACATGAAGGGCGGCTCGGGGGCGAGCGGCCTCGATTATTGGGCGAATGAGCGGCCGGGCGGCTTCGGCGGCATCGCGTTGCGCCAGACGCTCGAGGTGCCGGTAATCGCGCGCGTCAACGGCCATGCGCTTGGAGGGGGCCTCGAAATGGCGCTCGGCTGCGACCTCATCGTCGCTGCCGAGGAAGCGAGCTTCGGCCTGCCCGAGGCGCGCGTCGGCCGCCTGCCGCTCGATGGCGGCATGGTGCTGCTGCAGCGCCAGGTGCCGTTCCGCCAGGCGATGGGCATGCTGCTCACCGGACGCCGCATCGCGGCCGCGGAGGCCTTCCGCATCGGGCTCGTCAACGAGGTCGTGCCGCGTTCAGGGCTCGACGCCGCGGTCGAGCGCTGGGTCGCCGACATCCTCGCCTGCGCGCCGCTCTCGGTGCGCGCCATCAAGCAGGTGGCGCGCCGCACCGCGCATTTGACGGCGCTCGAAGCCCAGGCGGCGCGGCTGCCGGCGGTCGTGGCGGCGCTGCGCTCGAAGGATTCCGAGGAGGGAGTGCGCGCCTTCATCGAGAAGCGCAAGCCCGTCTGGCGCGGCGAGTGACGCCATGCCTTATGTGATCGCCGATGCCTGCATCGACGTGAAGGACAGAGCCTGTCTCGACGCCTGCCCGGTCGACTGCATCTACGAGGGCGGCCGCACGCTCTATATCCAGCCCGATGAATGCATCGATTGCGGCCTCTGCGAGACGGTATGCCCGGTCGCGGCCATCCATGCCGATGACCGCTTGCCGCAGGAGCTCGAGGGCTGGATCGCCGTCAACCGCGACTTCTTCGCCGACGAGGTGACAGGATGGGGGCGGCCGGGCGGCGCCGATGCGCGCCACCGGACCGAGCTCGACCATCCGGTGGTCGCGGCCTGGCCGAAGCGGGGACCCGAGGCGCGCTGATCGTTGCGCAAGACTGGATTCCCTTCCCCTCGCTGCGCTCGGCCAGGAATGACAGCAAGGAGGATGCGCGCGCACCCCGCGCAATCACCCTTCCAGCTTTGCCATCAGCGCGTCGGACAATTCGTAATTGCCGTAGACGTT
>JBIOEK010000026.1:0-15783 GCA_044445925.1 Hyphomicrobiales bacterium | reverse complement strand
CGAAGCACGCTCGGCCGCGGCCGAGATCGGCAAGCTCGGGCGCCGGGCGCTGGCGCTCGAGGCCGACATGACCGATGCCGCGACCGTCGAGCGCATCGTGGCGGAAACCGAGGAGAAGCTCGGGCCGATCGAAATCCTGTTCGCCAATGCCGGCGGGATCTTGAAGCGTGTCCGCTCCGTCGAGGCCTCGCTCGATCTGTGGAACCAGGTCTTCGCCGTCAATGTCACCTCGACCTTTCTGGTCTGCCAGGCCGTTCTCAAGCGCATGGAGAAGCGCAAGCGGGGGGCGATCGTCACCATGTCGTCGCTCGCGGCCTTCACGGGCGGCGGGCCGGGCGCCACACATTACGCGGCCGCCAAGGGTGCGGTCACGACCTATACGCGCGGCCTCGCCAAGGAGGTCGGGCCGCTCGGCATCCGCGTCAACGGCGTGGCGCCGGGGCTGATCGCGACGCGCTTCCACGAAGTCTTCAACACTCCCGAAGGGCGCGCCGGCGCGGTCGCCGCGACGCCCTTACGGCGCGAAGGCACGCCGGACGACGTGGCCGAGGCGGTCGTCTATCTCGCCTCGGACCGCTCTTCCTACCTCGCCGGCGAGATGATCCAGATCAATGGCGGGGCGGGCGTCTATTGAGGATCACTACCCTTCAGTGATGGCCGAGCTTCGATGAGCGTCAGACGTGTCGTCGTGATCACGGGCGCCGGCAGCGGCATCGGGGCCGCGCTGGCGCGCCGCCTCGCCTCACGCGATACCGGCCTCCTGCTGCATAGCCGGGGCGGCGACGAGGCCGGGCGCGCCCGGCTCGAGGCGGTTGCGCAATCATGCCTCGCCGCGGGTGCAAAGTTGCGCGTGGCCTTCGGCGAGCTTTCCGAAGAAGGGACCGGAGCGGCGGCCATCGACCAGGCGCTCACGGCCTTCGGCCGGGTCGATCAGGTGGTGCACAATGCGGGCTTTGCCGACAGGCGGCTATTCGGAGAGCTGAAGCGCGCGGATCTCGAAGCCTCCTTGCGCGCCATGCCGGTCGCCTTCCTCGAGATCGTGACGGCCGCGCTCGCAGAGCTGTCCGCCTCGCCTCACGGCAGGGTGGTCGCCGTTTCGTCCTTCGTCGCCCATCGCTTCGCCAAGGGCCGGCTGTTTCCGGCGTCCTCTGCCGCGAAGGCCGCGCTCGAAGCCTTGGCCAAGAGCCTTGCCGTGCAACTCGCGCCCACGGGGACGACGGTCAACATCGTGGCGCCTGGCTACACAAGCAAGGATGAGGGCAAGCTCGGCAAGCTTTCTCGGGCCGCCTGGGACGAAGCCGCCTTGCTGAACCCTCAGCAGCGGCTCGCTTCGCAAGGCGACATCGCCGCGGTGATTGCCTTCCTGCTCTCGGACGAGGCCTCGCACATCACCGGCGAGACCATCCATGTCGACGGCGGGCTGACGCTCGCCTGAGGCCCGTCGACATTCGCATGAGGCCGCCCCGTGCGCGCCGCAGCAATCGCCGAATGTTGAGGAATGTTGATTTTCGACAGAAGATTTTTTTTGAGGCTCGGGGAAGGCCGCTTCCGTCTGATCAGGGCCACGCCTCGCATGGCCGAAACCGCATGCTTGCTGCGGCGCGGCGCCGCTGCATTTGCAGGCGAAATGCAGCGGGAGCAGCTATCGCGGTACCCGTGCCGGGCCGGCAAAAGCGAGGCTCATGTTGCGCTGCGACATGGCTTGCCCGAAGGCTAAGCCAATCGAAGAGCCGCAGGCGCGCCGAGGCCGCGCGCGCCATGCGCCCTTTCGTCGATATTCACGCCTCAAAAAACCGGAGCCGCGCGCGAGCGCCGGCTGCGCCAAATCTCGCACAACCTTATTGGATTTTCGATGAGAACGCAAGGCGAACATATTTCGGCGAACATCTCGTCATGCGGGGCCTCGATCCGTCACCGCGAGTTGAGCACCGGCCGGCCTGGCCGACCAGCTCTTGACGAAACGAGCCGCCAGCGCTTGCCGGCATGCGGGCTTCTCTGCGGCAGTCTCTTCCTAGCACGGAGAGGCTCCTTGACGGCTGGATGCTAGGATGCGAGTATTTTTTGATGCGGCGTGGCGCTTGGCTCCGGCAAGCGTCCGGCTTCGAGGGTGGAGTTCGAATGTTCCGATACTTCAAGGACAGCCAAATGCTTTCGCAGGGCGTTCTGCTCGCCTTGAATGCCGAGGGAGAGATCAACGAGATCGACCGCACCTGCCGAAAGGTGAGCGTGTCGAACGGGCTTCCGGAAGTCACGAGCTGGTTTCGCGCCTGGACCGAGCTCGGCGATCTGCTTACCCGCCAGGCGGAGGACGACATCCGTGCCAAGCGGCGCGTCAGCGCGGCCAACAAGCTTCGCCGTGCCAGCGTGTATTTCGGCCTGTGCGAGCGCTACATCCCGCACACCGATCCTCGCAAGGCGCAGTGCTACGCCAGGATGCGGGCCGCGTTCCGGCAATATGTCGAGCTCAACCGCGAGCCTGTCGAATTCGTGGAGGTGCCCTATGAGAAGGGCCAGTCGCTACCCGGGTTGTTCATCCCGTCCGCGAAGCCCGGCAAGGCTCCCACCATAATCTTCATCGACGGCTTCGATCTCTACAAGGAATTCGTCTATCTCAGGAAGAAAGGCAACGCCGCCCGCGTGCGGGACATGGCGATGCTGATCGTCGATACACCGGGCATCGGAGAAGCCCTGCGCCTGCGGGGCATCACGACCCGATACGACACGGAAGTGCCGGTCAGGGCCTGCTTCGATTATCTTGCCGGCCGCCCGGACGTCGACCTGGACAAGATCGGCCTCGTGGGGCTCAGCCTCGGGGGCTATTATGCGCCGCGCGCGGCCGCGTTCGAGCCTCGCGTCAAGGCTTGCGTCGCTTTCGGGGCCCAGTGGGATGTCGGCGCGCGCTGGCGCGTCGAGCATTACGGGGCCGGCGCCTCGAGCTCCAATCTCTCGGCCCCGGACACCCAGTTGCTCTGGGTCACCGGGCAGAAGACCCGAGAGGAGGCGCTCAGCGTGCTCGATGGCTTCAACCTCGATGGGGTCGCACAGAAAATTGCAGCGCCCCTGCTGGTCGTGCACGGCGCCTCGGACCATCTCGTCTCGCTCGAGGACGCAAAGCTGTTGGCCAAGGCCGCACCGAAGGGCGAGCTCGTCGTGACGACGGCCGAGTTCGGTGGCGAAGGGCATTGCTGCATGGACGGCATGCAGACGGGTGTGGATCTCATCTATGACTGGCTGGCCGAGAAGCTTGGCGCCGCCGAGCCGGCAAGTTGAGAAGATGACGGCGCTGCGCCCTAGTCCTGCGGTCGACAACGCGGCCGATATCCTTCGCGTCGACCTTGCTTATGAGCGCCTCAATCACCTGTGGGCCATGCATGGGCCCGTGACGATCGGGTCGATCTATCAATATCCGGGTCCGCGCGCGAATGTCATCGGCCTCGATGATTCCGAGGTCGACCGCATCGTTCGCGGCATCAGGACCTTCTTCGCCTGGGGCGCCAACAATGACTGGATCGCCGAATGGACGAAGGCCGGCGAGCAATATTCCGCGCGGGCCGAGGCGGCGATGGCGGCGGGCCGCAAGGTGACCGCCGGCGAGACTTGGCGCCTCGCATCGTCCTGCTATTTCTTCGGCTGGTACATCCATAATCACTTCGTTCCGATCCCGGCGCGAGATCGCGCCCAGGCTCTCTGCATCGAGGCCTACCGCAAGGCCGCCCCTTTGCTGAACCCGCCCAGCATTCGCGTCGACATCCCGTTCCGCGGGCGGACGCTGCCGGGCTATTTGCGGGTTCCCGACGGCCGCGCCAAGACGAGCGCCAAGACGAGGTGGCCGGTGGTCGTCGTGGTCGGGGGCGCCAACAGCACCAAGGAAGAAAACCACCCGCTGACCACGCAGATGCTGCAACGAGGCTTGGCGACGCTCGCCTATGACGGTCCCGGGCAGAACGAATATTTGCTGAACGGCGGCGAGCCGCTGACCATGGTGGCCTATGACGCATCCTTGAACGCAGTCGTCGACTGGCTTTGCGCCGATGAGCGCATCGACAGCGACCGCATCGGCCTGTTCGGCCGCAGCGGCGGCGGCATCACCGGGATGCACGCCGCGGCGTCGGAACCGAGGCTGAAGGCACTGGTTGCCCATCCGGCCACCTATGACTGGGGTCCGAGGATCCGCAACGGCATGGACGTGCTGACGCTGCCGCTCGAAGTCGGGCATTGGCTCGGCGCCCGCACGCTGGAAGAGGTCAAGGCCTTCGCCGAGAGGGAGCTGACGATCCGCGGGGTGGTCGGCGCCATCAAGGCGAGGATGCTGCTCGTCAACGGCCGCTACGATTCCTTCTTCGACATCGCGGACCTGGAGCTGCTCAAGGCGGAGGCCACCGCTCCGGTCGAAACGATCATTTTCGACGCTCCGGTCCACGGGGGGCCGCCATCGCTCTCCTGGCCGCTGGCGTCGGACTGGCTCGCAGAGCAATTGGGGGGAATTCCATGAGTCATGTCGAGGACATGACGGCGATCGTCCCGGTCGCCAAACGCATGAAGCTGAGCGACCAGGTCGTCGAGACGCTGAGCCGGCTGATCATAGAGGGCGCGCTCGAACCGGGTTCCGTCATCCGTACCGAAGAGCTCGCCGGCCAATTGGGCGTGAGCCGCACGCCGATGCGGGAGGCCTTGCAGCGCCTCGAGGCCGACGGTCTCGTCACGGTCTCGCCGAACGGGGTGGCGAAGGTCGCGACCTTCGAGCGCGACGAGGCGCTCGAGCTCATGGATGTTCGCGAGGTGGTCGACGGGCTTGCGAGCCGGATCCTCGCCGAGCGCGGCACGACGGAGGCGGTCTATGGCGAGCTCGAGGAGCTCGTCGCCAGCGCCGAGAAGGCGAGCCAGGCCAACGACAAGCACGGCTTTCTTCGCTTCAACGCCCGCTTTCACGCAGCCATCGTGACCGCGACAAATCACCGGCCGCTCCAGCAATTCCATCCCCTCGTGCGGATCACCTCTCAGGCCGTCTATCTGCGGCATGGGCGCCAGCAGCTTCGCCATCAGCAGTCGAGCCAAGAGCATGCCGAGATCCTGGCGGCCATCCGGGCCCGCGATCCGCTCCAAGCCGAACGTGCGGCCAGGCGCCATGTGCGCCGGGCCGCGCAATTCTGGCTGAGAGACGTCTACAAAGGCCGTGCGATCGCCACGGAGGAGCCTTGATACAAAAAGAGCGCGACAATCGGGAGGAAGCTATGAAGCACAGCGTCAAGACTGGATCCAAAGCCTCGGGGCATGATCATTCAGGCCGGAACCTGATCGCAGGAGCTCTCGGGCTCCTCGTCGCATCCGTGATGTGGCCGCAAGCGGCGAGCGCCAAGGACCCGATCGAAGTCGGCTCGGTGGCCGCCTTGACGGGCTATCTCGCCGCCTATGACGCAGAGTTCCTGAATGGGCTGAAGCTTGCGGTCAAGGTCATCAATGCCAATGGCGGCGCGGATGGCCATCCTCTGAACCTGCACATCCTGGACGGAGCGTCCAACGCGACGACCGGGGCGACGGTGACCAACCAGCTCCTGAACCAGTACAGTGTCGCCGTGATGCTGAACGGCGCCTCCTCGGCGATAAGCGTTGCGGTGCATCCGATGAACGCCGAGGCCAAGGTCCCGATGATCATCTTGTCGCAGCTGCCGCCAGACCCCAAATGGGCGTTCCTGTCGACGACTGCCTTCTCGAGGGTGACCGAGCTCGAGCTTCAGTTCACCACCAAGTTTCTGAAGGCGAAGAAGATCGGCATCCTCTACAATCAGACACCCGCGGCCCAGTCAGCGACCAAGAATTTGACCGAGCTCGCGCCCAAATGGGGCCTGGAAGTCGTCGCGACCCAGGGCGTCGAGGTGACCGCCACGGACTTCACCCCGCAACTCGCGGCCTTCAAGGACGCAGCGCCCGACGCGATCCTCGACTTCATGACCGGGCCCGCTCATATCCTGGAGGCCAAGGCCGCGGCGACCGTCGGGCTCAAGGCCGCCTTGGTGATGGGCCTCGACGACACGCCGACATTTCAGCAGGCGTCGGCTGCCTATGCCAACGCCTATCTGTCGGCCATCCCTGCCCAGGTCTATCCCGACATCGCCAATCCCGAGCTCAAGGGGGCGGTCGGCGCGTTCCTGGACGAGCACAAGAAGGCCGGCCTGAACCCTGCCGGCGTGCAGGCTGCGGCCTCCGGATGGGATGCGGCTCAGATGCTCGTCGCCGCGGTCAAGAAGAGCGGTGCAACGAGCGGCGAAGCCCTGCGCGGCGCGCTCGAGACGCTCGACTACCAGGGCGCGGTCACGCATTGGCAATTCACTGCGCAGGATCATACCGGACAAGCGCATTCCGAAGCGCTGCAGACGGCGAAGTTCGAGAATGACGCCATGAAAGTCGTGTTCCGGGCGCAGCAATGATGACAGCGGTCGACGCTGGCATCGGCTCGGCTTCGACCCCAGTTGCGTTGCTGCAGGTCGACGGCGTCGCGGTTCGCTATGGCGGAGTTCTCGCCCTAGAGCCCACGAGCTTCGCCGTCGAGGAAGGCAGCCTGACGCTGATCCTCGGTCCGAACGGAGCCGGGAAGACGTCCCTGCTCAAAGCCTTGGCCGGAGCCGTGCAACCGCGTTCGGGTCGCGTCCTGCTGAAGGGCGAAGACATCACGCGGCTGCCGGCGTTCAAGCGGGTGAGACATGGCATCTCGCTCGTGCCCGAGGGGCGCGGGCGGCTGCCGACGCTGAGCGTGCGCGACAATCTGATCCTCGGCTGGACGTCGTCGCCGCGCGAGCGCCGCACCCCCTATGACGCCGAGCTTGCCCGTATATTCGACCTGTTCCCAATCTTGCGCGAACGCATGGTCCAGGATTGCAGCACTCTCTCGGGCGGCGAGATGCAGATGCTGGCCATCGCGCGCGGCTTGCTCGCGAGGCCCCTCGTTCTGCTCCTCGACGAACCCTCGCTGGGTCTCGCCCCCATGGCGACCGCGCGTGTCTACGAGGTGCTCGCCAGGCTGAACGCGGGCGGGCTTGCCATGGTGCTCGTGGAGCAGAAGGCGGTACCGCTGCCGGCGACCAGGGAGACGACGATTGTGCTTCGCAACGGCCGGGTGCATTTCCACGAGCCCAGACGCCCGACGGCGAAGGAACTGGCCGCCCTTTATCTCGGGGAAGGGGTTGTCTCGTGAAGCAAGCCAGGCTCCGCACCATCGAGGTCGTGGTCCTCGCCTTGATCGCGTTGATATGCATCGCCGCGCCCTTCACCGGCTCGCGAATGGCAATGTACAACCTGACCATCATCGCGCTCTACTCGACGGTGGTGATCTCGCTGAACATCCTGCTCGGCTTCGCCGGCCAAGCGAGCTTCGCGCAGACGACCTTCATGGCCATCGGCGGATATGGCGTCGCCATCCTGAGCACGCGCTACGGGATCAATCCCTGGCTCGCGATCGCCATTGCGCTCGCATTATCCGTCATGCTGGCCCTCGTCATCGGCAAGCCTCTGCTGCGGTTGCGGGGTCACTATCTGTCGATGGGCACGGTCGCGCTGGCGCTCGGCACGGCATCTTTTGCCAATGCCAGCTCGTTCACCAACGGAGGCTGGGGCATTACCGGCATCCCGCCGCTGACGATCGGCGATTTCTCCTTCCGCAACCCCACGGCGTTCTTCATCCTGGCATGGTTGCTCTGCGGCCTGAGCCTTCTTGCCTATTACCTGCTCGGCAATTCCTATATCGGCCGGGCCTGGCGTGCCCTGTCGACACGCCAGGACATCTCCGCGACGCTCGGAATCGACGTTGCTCACTACAAGCTGGTTGCCTTGCTGATCGCGGCCGTGATGGCCTCGCTCGCCGGCTCCTTCTACGTATCCTTCACGCGCTTCGTGGGGCCGGACCTCTATGACATAGCGATCGTCATCAACCTGATGTTCATGCTGTTCGTCGGAGGATTGCGCTCGACGGTGGGGCCGATCGTCGGCGCCGGATTCATCATCCTCTTGCCGCAGGCGGTCGCGGGGTTCGAGCGCTACCAGAATCTCGTATTCTTCACCTTGCTGCTTCTCGTGATCCTCATCTGGCCGGCCGGCATGTTCGGCCGCGTGCGCGACAAGGGGGCCTTCGAGCGCCTGATGCCGGATTGGCTCGTCCGCCGGGTCGGGCAGGCGAGATGAGCGAGGCCGCTCCCGCCTCGTGCGACCAGCGTCTCGAGGTCGTCGACGTCACCAAGAAGTTCGGTGGCGTGACCGCGATCTCGCATGCGTCGCTGACCCTGTCCATCGGCACGATCCACGGGCTGATCGGCCCGAACGGGGCCGGCAAGTCGACGATGATCGGCGTGATATCGGGATTCATCAAGGGCATTACCGGCAGGGTGCGCTTCGCGGGGCACGAGCTGAACGGGCTCGAGCCGACCGCGATCGCGAGGCTCGGCCTGTCGCGCACATTCCAGCAGGCGACGCCGATCGCAGGCCTCACCACCCTGGAGAACGTGATGGTCGGAATGCACATCCATCACCGATCCCCGATCGCTTCGGTTCTGTTCAGGACGAATTTCATGCGCCGAGAGGCCAAGGAGATGGAAGCGGCCGCGCATCGCGTGCTCGAGGATTTCGGCCTCGCCGATGACGCGGAATCCGACGCCGCCGATCTGCCCTTCGGCAAGCTGCGCTTCCTCGAGATCGCGCGCGCCGTCGTGATGCGGCCGCGAATCCTGCTCCTCGACGAGCCGGCGGCAGGGCTCAACCAGGTCGAGAGCGAGCGCCTCGCCAACGTCGTAAGAATTCAGCTGCGCCAGGGCGTTGGCATTCTCCTCGTCGATCACGATGTGCCCTTCGTCTTCGGCCTGTGCGATCAGGTTACCGTCATGAATTTCGGATCGGTCATCGCCAGCGGCAAGCCGGACGAGGTCTATCGCGACGCCGCCGTGCGCGAAGCCTATCTCGGCCCGCAGGAGCAGGACATGGAAGCCGTCTGATGTTGCTCATGCTTGCGATCGGGCTGGCAACCGGGTGCGTCTACGCGCTCGTCGCGGTCGGCTACTCCCTCGAATACCGCACCACAGGCGTCGTGAACTTCAGCGAAGGCAACTACGTCATGCTGGGTGGGTTCTCGACCTATTGGTTCATGCACAACACGCCTCTTCCTTATCCTCTCGCCATCCTCGCTGGCGTGCTTGTCGCGACGCTGAGCGGCATCGTGTTGTGGACCTTCATTGTCCTGCCGCTTTGGCGTCGCCGCAGCCCGACCTATGTGGTGCTGCTCGGCACGATCGTGTTCGGCGCGATCCTTGCCATTCTCGCCCTCCTGCTGATCGGGCCGATGCCGCAGACGCTCCCGCCATGGCTGCCGGGGTTCCACATCGACATTGGCGACAGCCAGATCGACGGGCAATATCTTGTCGTGATCGTCGTGACGCTTCTGCTCATGGCGCTCATCGGCTTGACCTTGCAATTCACGCCGCTCGGACGCTCGATGCGCGCCTGCGCGGCGAACCGCGACACGAGCGAGCTGCTCGGCATCTCGCCTGAGCGGATGGGCCTGATCTCGTTTGCGGCGACAGCGGCGATCAGCGGCCTTGCCGGCGCCTTGATCACGCCGGCCCAGTTCACTTCGTCCGATGTGGGGCTCGCCTATGGCATATTCGGCTTTGTCGCCGCCGTGCTCGGAGGCTTCGGGACCATGCGTGGGGCCTTGGTGGGCGGCCTGTTGCTCGGTGTGGTGAACGTGTTCGTCGGCCGCTACATCTCATCGAACTATCAGGCCGTGATCGCCTTCGCCATGCTGCTCGCCTTGCTTGCGGTCAGGCCTCAGGGGATCACCGGGAAAAACTGGGAAGAGGCCGAGGCATGAACGCCGTGGGACAAGGCAGGGTCGCGGGCAAGGTCGCCTTGATCACGGGCGGGGCACGCAATCAGGGCCTGAGCCATGGCCGCCTGCTCGCCGCGCAGGGCGCGCGGGTCATTCTCGCCGACATAGTCGACGACATCGGCGAGGCTGCCGGCGAGGAGCTCCGTCGGCAGGGGCTCGAGCTGCGCTATGCCCATCTCGACGTCACGCGGGATGCGGATTGGAGCGCGGTCATGGCCTCGATCGCCGAGCGCGAGGGCAAGCTCGACATCCTCGTCAACAACGCCGCGATCCTGGGAAAATCGGGACTGATGGATTGCTCGCTCGAGGAATGGAACGCCGTGAACGACGTCAATCAAACCGGCGTCTTCCTCGGCATTCGGCATGGCGCCGCGATGATGCGCCGAAACGGCAAGGGCTCGATCATCAACATCTCCTCGGTGATCGGAAATCTCGGGACGGAGTTCAACTTCGCCTATTCGGTGAGCAAAGCTGCGGTGCAGATGCTGACCCGCGCCGCGGCCGTGACGCTCGCGCCGATGATAAGGGTCAATACCATCGTGCCGGGCGGCATCGACACGGACATGCTGCGGGCCCTTCCCGACGCCATCCGCCAGCAGCGTCTCGCGGCCTATCCGATGCAGCGCGCAGGCCGGATCGAGGAAGTATCCGAGGCGGTTCTGTTCCTCGCCTCGGACGAGTCTTCGTTCACGACCGGCGGCGAGCTGAAGGTCGACGGAGGAGCGTTGGCCGGCGTGAAGCAGAGGGCATCGTGACACAGATCGCAGCGCGCGGAATTGGCGTCGATGGCGCCGTCGGCCCGAAGTCCGTCGCCGAGCTCGCCGCCTTGGCGGAAAGTTGCGGCTATGGGAGTTTCTGGCTGAACGTGCTCGGCCCGCGGATGGATCCGATCGAATCGCTCAGGCTCGCCGTCGCCAGGACAAGGACGGTCGAGATTGGCGTGGGCGTCTTTCCGCTCGACCAATATCCCACCGCCGACCTGGGGAGACGCCTCGCGGCAATCGAGATGTCGATGCCGCGCGTCATCATCGGGGTGGCCGCCGGCCAGATCCGGCATGGCGCCATGGCGATCACCGAAGACGCAGTCCACAGCTTGCGGGCCGCCTTGCCGCAATGCCGCATCTCGACCGGAGGATACGGCCCCAAGATGCTCGAGCTCGGGGGGCGCCTCGCCGACGTCGTGCTCGGCAATTGGCTCACGACCGAGCGGCTCGATTGGCTGATCGCCCAGGTCAAGCGGGGCGCGGAGCTCACGGGCCGCGTGCCGCCGCCGGTCTACCTCTACCATCGCGCCGCTACCGGGGACGACGCGATCTTGCGGCTGCGCAAGGAGCTTTCCGAATACCGCCGCTACCCCGTGCATCAGAGCCATCAGGCGGCGATGGGCAATCCGGAATGGATCGGCGTCGCGACCAGCGACCCGGCCGAGATCGGACGCCAGCTCGCGCCCTACGCGCAGCGCTGCCATGTCGTGCTGAAGCCGCTGCCGCGCGACGCGGGCGATCTCGACGAGTGGCGCTCGCTCATCCGCTTCTTCGCGCCCACCTCATGAGAGCCCCGCATGAGATGGCGGCTCATTGCATCGACGTTTCCGACGTCGAGATCGCCACGTCGGAGGGGCCCATGCGGGCCATCCTGGCGTGGCCGGACGGACCCGGCCCGTTCGCCGCGGTCATCACCTATCCCCATGTCGGCGGGCTGACCGACACGATGCGAACCATGGCACGCATCGCCGCAGGGGGCGGCTATGTCTGCGTCGTTCCCGATCTCTATCACCGGCTCGGCACGATCGTGCTCGATCCGCAAAGCACGAACGAGGACGCGACCGCCATCCGCAAGATCGCTGCGGCGAGCGTCAGCGAAGCCTCGGCGATGAGCGACACGGACGCCGTGACCGCCTGGCTCCGGCAGAGGGCCGGCATCGCGCCCCCTTATGGCGCGCTGGGCTATGGACGGGGCGGAAGCCTCGCGCTGTCGGCGGCAGGCCTGCGTGCCGAGGAGATCGCTGCCGCCGCATCGATCCTCGGATTCGGGTTCACGGCGAACGGCCGCGAGGCGGCCCGCCAAACCCTTTCGCGCATCAGGGGCGAGATCTACTGCGCCTTTGCCGAGCATGACGAGATCATTCCCAGGCAAGTGCCGGACGAGCTTCAGGCCTTGCTCGCAGAGCTTCCGGTTCGGTCGCAGATCCTGGTCCATCCCGGAACTCGCCACCCTTACGTTTTCCCTGACCGGGCGGTTCATGATTCTACCGCAGCGGCAAAGGATTGGGCGAACGTGTTCGCCATGTTCCAACGACGCCTGACGAGACGCGAAAAGACTTAAAGCTTGGGAGCGTAGGATGGATTTGGGGATCGGCGGCCAGGTCGCCGTTGTCAGCGGGGCCGGCCGGGGCATCGGTGCGGCGACGGCGCGTCTGCTCGCCGCCGAAGGCGCCCGCGTGGTCGTCTGGGACAGGGACGAGGAGCCAGCCAGCGCCGTCGCGCGCGAGATCGAGGCCGCCGGGGCGCAAGCGCTCGCGGTCACGGGCTCCGTCAGCTCCACGCGGGACGTCGAGCGGGTGACCGGGAAAATCCTCGACAGGTTCGGGACAATTCACATCCTCGTCAACAATGCGGGCTTTGCGCATATCGGGCCGATCGTCACGACCTCGGACACGCAATGGATGGACGTCGTCAACGTGCACATGACGGGCGCCTTCAATTGCGTGCGCCTCATGGCGCCCCATATGATCAAGCAGAACTATGGCCGCATCATCAACATGTCGTCGCTGTCGGTTCTCGGCGCCGACCAGATGGCCGCCTACGCCGCCGCGAAAGCTGGGTTGCTCGGCCTTACCCGCGCTCTGATGGTGGAGCTCGGCCCGCACAATATCACGGTGAATGCGATCCTGCCGGGCTATATCCGCACCGAGCGCGTGAAGAACAGCCCCGCCTTTCCGAGGCTCGACGCGCACTCGCGTCGCGCCCAGGCGATTCCCGTCGACGGAATGCCGGAGGATGTCGCCAACGCGGTCCTGTTCTTCGCTTCGCGCAAGAGCGGCTTCGTGACCGGCGACTTCCTCTCCGTAACGGGGGGCATGTATCAGCTCTGGTAGCTTCGCAGGTTCATCAAGCCCCCCAGGGCGCCGCTCCCTGCCAGGTGCCGTCGATGAGCACGAAGGCCATGCGGCAGGGCTTGTCGCTGCGGTTGGCCCAAGCGTGGTTGGTGCCGCGCTGCACCACGACGTCGCCCGGCTTGAGCAAGGTCTCGCCCTCGTCGACGACGAGATAGATCTCGCCCGACAGCACGATCCCGTAGTCTACGGTCTTGGTGCGATGCATCAGCGGGTGAGGCGGATTGTCCATGACCGGCACGGCATGTCCGGAGCCGAGCGAGGCGAACGCCTCCTTGGCCTTCGCGGCGTCGATATTGCCGATCCAGGAGGCCTCCGGCGGAAACTCGATGATGCGGCAGACCGTGCCGTTGCGCGGCGGCTCGACCGAGCGCGGCCGGTCGGTAGGCTCGCCTTCCTGGTCGATGACGGCCGGCATCGCCTGCGTGACCCAGACCTCGTTCATGGAATAGCCGGGTCGCAATGGGGCGTGGCGCACGACGGGAACCGGCCCCTCCGAGACGATGATCGCCTTGCCGTCCTCGCTGTGGCCCGTGACGACACGCCTGACAGTCGAGCTCATCTGTTTTCTCTCTGTTCGCAACGACGCCCGGGCCGCAGGCTCGTCATGGGGAGCGCGGCGCCATCTTCTTGAGCTTGAGCATCTCGCGCACATCTCCGGGCGTCGCGATGCGGGCGCCGAGCTCGCGCAGGATGCGCGCCGCCTTGGCGACCAGTGCCGCATTGCTCGGCGCCAATATGCCTTTCTCGATCTGGGTGCTGTCCTCGAGGCCGACGCGGACGTGCCCGCCGAGGAGATAGGACTGCGCCAGCATCGGAAACGACCAGCGGCCGATGCCGAACGCGGCCCAGCGCGCATCGGCGGGAAGCAGCGAGCGCAGATAGGTCATGGTCGCCGTCGAGGCTGAGGCTCCGTATTTCACGCCGAGCACGATCTGGAACAGGGGCGGGGAAGCGAGCGTTCCTTCCGCCAGGAGATCGCGAGCCAGATGAATATCGCCGCTGTCGAAGACCTCGATTTCGGGAACGGTGCCGGCTTCGCGGATCCGCTGCGCCATGATCCTCAAATTGCGGGGCGTGTTGATGACGACCGAGCTGCCGAAGAACATCGTGTTGCAGTCGAGACTGCAGAGCTCCGGCCGCAGCGCCTCCACATGCGCCACACGCAGCTCGGGGCGCATGAGGGTGGAGCCCGGCCCGGCGATCTGCGGATCCTCGTCGCTGGGGTTCAGTCGTCCGCCAGGTCCGGTGGTGAGATTGATGACGAGATCGACGTCGCTCGCCCGGATTCGCTCGACCACCTCGCGATAATGGGCGAGCTCGAAGCTCGGTCGCCCGTCGGGATGTCTCACATGGATGTGCACGATGGCGGCGCCTGCCCGGCCTGCCTCGATCGACGCCGTCGCGATCTGCTCGGGCGTGCAGGGGAGACCAGGATGTTGCTGAAGCGTCGTGTGGTTTCCTGTAACCGCGCAACTTATGATCGTCGGATCAGCCATATCGGCGATCTCTCCGGGAATGGGACGCAATCGATGCAGGCTGCTCCTGTATTTTTATATTTTTGCATGTTCGCATGCACCCGTCCAGCATCGCTGGTCATCCGGGGCTCCCGGGCACGGGACCCAGGCGCACTTGCCTTTGCCTCAATCCGCCCAGGCGGGACTATGGGTGCCGAGCGGCACGGATGGACGCGTCCAGCCTGCTCGGGTCTCGGACAGGATGGCGGCGTGCCGGACGGCGCGCAGGCGGCCGAACCCCGATGGCGCCTCTTCCAAGAGATCCTCGACGTCTTCAGCCGAAGGATCGGGGGTCGTGAAACCGCCCTCGAGGCGACCGAGACTTCTCAGCCATTGCCCCGTCCTTGCAAGCGATACCCGGACATGCCAGCTCCCTCCTTCTCTGGCCCGGCGGGCGAGCGCCGTCATGGCGCCGAAGGCCATGAGATAGCCGGCGGCATGATCGAGCGCTTGGGCCGGAAGGGCTTTCGGCACATCCGTGCCCGCGGCCCCGGCTTCCGCGTCATTGAAGCCCGAGGCCGTCTGCACCAGGGAATCGAAGCCGCGCCGGCCGGACCAGGGCCCCTCATGCCCGTAGGCGCTGAGCGACACATAGACGATGCCGGGGCGAATTCGCGCCGCTTCCTCGGGCCCGAAGCCGCGCGCCGCCAGCGCTCCTGGCCGATAGCCCTGCACGAAGATGTCGGCGCCTGCGAGAAGCCGTCGCAAGCGTTCCTGGTCCGGCGCTTGGCGCAGATCGAGGCGGGTCGAGCGCTTGCCCCTTCCGGTATCGATCACCAGCGTCTCGATCGCCGGCAGATGCGGACCGGTCACCAGGAGCACATCGGCTCCATGCGCCGCCAGGCAGCGTCCGCACACCGGGCCGGCGATGATGCGGGTGAGGTCGAGCACCTGCAGGCCCGAGAGCGGACGGCCGGCGGGCGGTAGGGGAGAGGCGGGGGCTTCGCCCAATCTCTCGATCGCGACGAGGGGCAGGTCGGCGACCGCCTTTCCTTGCGGATGCGCATCCCATTCCGCGAAGGAGCGCAAGGCCGCGACCACCATGCCGGCCCCAACGGCTTCCTCTTCGAATTCGAGCGCACCGCGGCGATCGAGCGCCTGCTGCACGGCGGCGCGTTCATGCCGGCAGCCCAGCAAGGCGAGGATGCCGTCGCGATGATGCGGGAAATTGGTGTGCAGCCTGATCCAGCCGCCATCGCCGCAGCGATAGATGCCGGCGACCTTGTCCCACGCGTCCGGAGCCGCGCGGCCGTCGACAAGCAGATAGCGCTCGCTGCGGAATT
>JBIOEK010000025.1:0-16013 GCA_044445925.1 Hyphomicrobiales bacterium | reverse complement strand
TCATGAGGCTTCGTTATCCCGGCTGAACCGCCAGGTGCAGCGCAGTGGTCTCAAGCCGGCTCGGTTCGCGCGGTCGACGAGGGAAGTCGTGCTGGGTCGAGGTGGCAGGTCCAGCTTCTGCTCGGGCCCGTGCGGCGCGGTGGCGGCGTGTCACGGCAGACCGGCAGGGCGTAGGGGCAGCGCGACTGAAAAGCGCAGCCTGCGGGTGGCGCGAAGGCGGATGGCTGTTCTCCCTCAAGCTGAGCGCCAACCCGCCGGCGCGACGCGGAATCAAGAAGCATCCTGGTATAGGGGTGCCGCGGTTCGCCGAAGACCTGCTCGGCATCGCCCGTCTCGACGATCTCTCCGAGATAGACCACGGCGATCCGGTTCGCGAGGAAACGCACGACGTTCAGATCGTGGCTGATGAGAACATAGGTCAGCCCGAATTCGACCCGCAATGCGCGTAAGAGGTTCAGGATCTGCGATTGCACCGAGACGTCGAGGGCGCTGGTCGGCTCGTCGCAGATGATGATCGAGGGCTTGGTGATCAGGGCGCTGGCGATGGCGACGCGCTGGCGTTGTCCGCCTGAGAGCTGCGACGGGTAGGCGGCGGCAAGCCGCGGCGGCAGGCCGCACAGCTCCATCATGTGCCGGACCTCGGCCTGCCGCTCGGCCGTCGCGCCGATGCCGTGAAGGTCGAGCGGCAGCCGGATCGTGGCGCCGACGCGGCGGCGAGGATTGAGCGAGGAGTAAGGGTCCTGGAACACGAGCTGCACGTGACGCGCCAGGGCCAGCCGGCCATAGGCCAGGACATCCTCGCCGAGGATGCGCGCCTGCCCTTGCCGCGGCCGCTCCAGCCCGAGCATGACCCTGGCGAGTGTCGATTTGCCGCTGCCGCTCTCGCCGACCACGCCCAGGACCTCGCCCTGCGCGACATCGATGCTGACGCCGCGCAGGGCGTGGAGCTGTTTCTTTTGAGCGAACAATCCCTGCGGGACGGAATATGTCACCTCGATATCGCGCAGCGAGACGGCAGGGCCGAGCCTTGCCGTCGGCGACTGCTTTCCGGGACCTTGAGCCGCCGCGCGCGCCACATCGAATGCCGGCATCTCTTCTGGTGGAATGACGCAGCGATAGCTGTCGCCGGACCGGGTCTGCCGATCCGGGATGATGCCCGCGCATTCTCCCCTCGCCAAAGAGCAGCGGGCCCTGAACTGGCAGCCCGCAAGCGTCCCCAGGAGGCTCGGCGGCTGGCCCGGCAGGAAGCCCAGCTCGCGCCGCGATCCGTCCTTGATGGAAGGCGCGCAGGCGAGCAGAGCCCTTGTGTAGGGATGCGAAGGTCGCGACAGCAGGGCCGGCATCGGCGCGCTTTCGACGATCTCGCCGGCATACATCACGGCAGCCCGGCTGCCGATGCGGCCCGCGACCGTTAGATCATGGGTGATCAGGATGATCGCCAGCGCGAAATCGCGTTGCAGCCGCTCCAAAAGCTCGAGGATCTGCACCTGGACCGTGACATCGAGGGCTGTGGTCGGCTCGTCGGCGATCAGCAGTGCCGGCTCGGTAATCAGAGCCATGGCAATCATGACCCGCTGGCGCAGTCCGCCCGAGAGCTGGTGCGGATATTGCCGCAAGCGCAAGCGCGGCTCGCCGATGCCGCAGGTCGCGAGCAGCGCCGCGGCGCGATCGAGAGCTTCGGCGCGCCTGAGCCCCGGCCGATGCCGCAGCAGCCCCTCGACGAGCTGCTCGCCGATCGCATAGGAGGGGTTGAGCGAGGTCGTCGGATCCTGGAAGATCATCGCCATCCGGTCGCCGCGCAGCGCTTCGAGGCGCGCTTCGGGAGCGTCCCTCAGCTCCTCGCCGAGGAGGAGCTGGCGCCTCACCCTTCGCGAGGCGGCGGCCGGCAGAAGATCCATGAGGGCGAGCGCGGTCATGGACTTGCCCGAGCCGCTCTCACCGACGATGCACAAGGTCTCGCCGCGCGAGACTGAAAGATTGATGCCACGCACGGCTTGCAGCGGGCCATGTGCGGTGGCCAGCGTCACCGACAGATCCTCGACAAGCAGCGTCGGTGCTTCACTCACGCGCGGCCCTCCGGCGTGAGGCGTTCGCGCAGACCGTCGCCGACGAGGTTGATGGCCAGCACCAGCAGCATCAGCGCGCATCCGGCATTGGTGATGAGCCAGGGGTCGGCGGTCAGCCAGGCGCGGCCTTCGGCCATCATCAGCCCCCAGGAGGGTTCCGGCGCCTGGATGCCGAGGCCGAGGAAGCTCAGCACCGCGGCGGCGAGTATGCATTGCGCCATCTCGAAGGTGAAGACGACGACGAAATGGCTGAAGACGTTGGGGAACACGTCGCAGGTGATGATGCGCCAGTCGGACGAGCCTATGATGCGGGCGCGTGTCACATAGGTCTCGCGGCGCACCTGGCGCGTCACGGTGCGCAACACGACGGCGAAGCGGTCCCAATTGGTGAAGCCGAGCACGAGGGTGACGACGGTAAGACCGCTGCCGGCGACCTGCAGGACCGCAAGCGCGATCAAGAGAGAGGGCAAGGCGAGCCGCGTCGAGATCACATAGGAGACGACGCGATCGGCGATACCGCCGAAATAACCCCCGACGATGCCGATGGTCGTCCCGATCAAGCCGGCGATCAGGGCGGCGCCAGCGCCGACGACGAGCGAGATGCGCGTGCCGAAGATCAGGCGAGAGAGATAGTCGCGTCCGAAGGCGTCGGTGCCGAGCGGATAGCTCCAGCTTCCATTGGCGGCCCAGATGGGGGGCTTGAGGCGGCGCACCAGGCTCTGCGCAAAGGGATCATGCGGTGCGATGGCGGGGGCGAAAAGCGCCAGGAGGCACAGGCAAAGAGCGATGACGCAGCCTACCCAAAAGCCGATGCCGAAGCGTCCGGCACGGCTTGCGGGCGTTACGCCGCCGTCGTCCCGGACGTCGAATGCGGCTGCTTTTGTCTCAGGCGACACGAATGCGCGGGTCCAGCCAGCCATTGATCAGATCGGCAATGAGATTGAGCACGACGAACAGCACCGCCACGAAGATGACGATCGCCTGGACGACAGGGAAATCCGATCTCTGGATGGCGTTCCAGGCAAGCAGGCCGATGCCGTTCAGGGCAAAGACGCTCTCGATCACGATCGAGCCGCCGAGCAGGAAACCGAACTGCACGGTCGCCACCGAGACGACGGGCAGGACGGCGTTTCGCAGCGCGTGCTTGACGAGCACCACGCTCCGCGGCAGCCCCTTGGCGCGGGCCGTTCGTACATAATCGGAGGCCAGGGCCTCGATCATGCCGGCGCGCGTGAGGCGCAGCAGGACCGGCATGACGAACCAGCCGAGCGCCAGCGTCGGCAGGACGAAGCTCTTCCAGCTCTCGCTGCCCGAGATGGGCAGGATCTGCAGCTTGACGCCGAACAGCAGCATCAAGAGAAGCGCAGACCAATAGGATGGCATCGCCTGGCCCAGCACGCTGACCGCGAGGCAGAGCCGGTCGAGCGGCGCGCCGGGCCGGTTCGCGGCGAGAATGCCGAGAGGAAGGGCGATCAGGAGCGCGACGAGAAGCGCCCCGACGGCAAGGACGGCGGTCACGGGCAGCCTGTGCAGGATCATGCCGAGCACGTCTTCATGCGAGAAGAAGGACGTGCCGAGATCGCCATGCAGGAGGCGCCAGGCCCAATCCGCGTACTGGGCGAAGAGTCCGCGGTCGAAGCCGTAATGGGCCTTGATCTTCGAGATCTCCTCGGGGCTTGCCTCCATGCCGCCGATCGACACAGCGAGATCGCCGGTCCAATGCACCAGCGCGAAGGTCACGATCGAGACGGTGAGGCAGACCAGCGCGGCTTCGACGATCTTGCCGAGCGCGTAGTCGCGCATCAGTGGCCGGCCTGCACCTTCGCGCTCACTTGCGCGCTCATTTGCGCCAGCCCGCCATGTAGATGAGCGGATAGCCGTCGCTCGGCGCAACGAAATCGAGCCCGGAGCGGAAGCCGTAATTGGTGACGCCGGTCATCAGCGGCACCACATATTCCTCCTGCTCGATCTTGTCGAAGCCGAGCTTGTAGAGCCGTTGCCGTTCGGCCGGATCGGTGATCGAGCCGGCCTGCTTGAACCATTCCGCCACCTCATCGTCGCGGGCATAATCGCCCTGATCCTTCATGAAGAACAGCGGCACCAGCGCCGATACGTCATAGACTCCGTTCGACGGCCAAGGCACGACGGCGGTCTGCAGCTTGCCGCCGAAGAAATCCTTGATCCAGGCCGAGGTCTCGCGGAAGTCGAGCCTGGCCTTGATGCCGATCTCGCGCAGGTCGCCGATGATCGCCTCGGCCACCGGCCCGCTATCGGTAAAGGCACCGATCGATGTCTCGAAACCATCGGGATATCCCGATGCCTTCATGAGCGCCTTGGCCTTGCCCACATCATAGTCGTAGACGATGCTGGGCTGCGGGCAGCCGAACTGCTTGGGATGGCAGGCCACGTCGATGACGACGCTGCTGCCGCCGCGCAATACCTGACTGATGGCGGCGCGGTCGATCGCGTGTGCGATTGCGAGGCGCACATTCTTGTCCCGCATCGGATTGGCGCCGCTGCGGCCGGCGGCGTCGAGCGACAGAAAGCTGATGGAGGTCGAGCCGCCACCGACGCTCGAGATGCCGCTCGCGCCTTGCAATTGCTGCATCTGGTCGGCGCCGATTCCCCACAGGAAATCGACGCGGCCGCTGGTCAACTCGGCGATTTGCGTCTGCGGGTCGGGGATGGTCACCACGGAGATCGCGTCGAAGCGCGGCTTGCCCCAGGCGGCGTCGTAATAATCCTCGTTGCGCACCAGCTCGACGCCGTGGCCCGGCGAGAAGGAGGCGACCTTATAGGGGCCGGTGCCGATCGGCTTGAGGCCGAAGCTCTGGGCGCCCATCTTCGCATGCGCTCCATGCGGAAGGATGAACAAGGTTTGCGTCAGACGATCGATGGCCGAGGGCGTGGGCACGTTGAGCGCCAGCCGCACCGTGTACGGGTCGATCTTCTCGGCGTGATCGATGAAGCCGTAGTCGGATTTGCCGAAGGCGATCTGGGCATCGGGATTCTTGATGTAGCGCAGGGTGTAGACCACATCGTCGGCATCGAAGGGCTCGCCGTCATGAAATTTGACTCCGCGCCGCAGCGTGAACTCGACCGTCTTGTCGTCGATCCATTTCCAGGCTGTGGCGAGAGCGGGCTTGGGTTCGCCTGATACCGGATCGCGGTAGAGCAGGTGCTCGAGCGTGTTGCGGATGACGAGCTGCACCGAGCGCTTGGACGTCCCGTAAGGATCGAGCGTTTCGATATCCGTCGCGAAGCCCCAGGTCAGCGCGTTCTTCTGCTGCTGGGCGCAGGCGGCGTGGCCCGCAAGCAGAGCCGCGCAAAAGGCGGCAATCGCCATCGGATGCTTAATCATCGAGGCGCTCCATCGTGGCATCGGCCTGTTCCGGTACTCGGCATCATGCCGAAAAGCGATTTTATGAAAGATGATGCGAAAGCAGCGCCTTCGGCAAGCACGGCGCAGCCGCAAATCATGGCTCAGCGCAGCTCGCCGAGCACGCCGTAGATTGCGGCTGGCAGCGAGGCTCCGAAGCGAGTGGAGCGCTCGGGCGACCAGCCCTGCGCCTCGTCGCGCCGCCACGATGTGTCCTTGAAGGGTTGCTCCAACAGGACGGTCAGGCAGTCGAAGCGCTCGGCGATCCAGTTCCAGGCCATGCTGAGATCGGCCTCCTCCGGCGATCCGCCCGGATAAGGGTGGCCCAGCTCGTAGTCCGGCGAGGCCGCCGCCCAGGCGTGCTCGAAGCGCCGGAACAGGTGGCGCAGCCTCTTCGAGCGTGAGGGGATCTCGAGCGGGCCGCCGAGGAAGTTGCAGCGCAGCTCGGCATCGGCATGGCAGTCGAGGCAGAAATCGACGCCGACACGCTCCAGCAGCTCCCGCACCTGGAACACCTCGGGGCTGCGCTCGAGGCTGGGCGTCGTCCATTCGCGGTTGAGGTTGACGCCGAGCGCATTGGTGCGATGACGCGCCTGTCTCGTCCCGTCCGGATTCATGTTGGGCACGACCCGGACCACGGCGGCGTCGAGCAGCCTGCGCACCACCGGATCGTGCTCGTCGAGCATCCGGTCGAGGAAGCCTTCGAGGAAGTAGCCGCTCTGTGTCTCGGAAGGATGCTGGCCGGCCAGCACCCAGACCTTGAGCTTGCCCTCGCCGGCTTCGCCGATGGTCAGCATGTCGATATCGGCCCCCTCGATGCTGCGGCCGATGGTCGAAACGCGCACACGCGGCGACATCTGGGCGCGCGCGATGAGATCATGCGTCCGCTCCAATGAATAGGGCGCCCAGGAGGCATAGTAGCAGAGATCATGCTCGGGGCGATGACGGAAGCTGAACACCTGTCCGTCGAAGGTCGCCGGAACACGAAACCAGTAGCGGCGATCATAGGAGGCGACGGGCCCGGTATTGGTCCAACGGTTCTCGAGATCGCGATGGCTGGGCAGGCGTGCCGCCAGCGTGTCGCCCGCATCGACAAGATGGAAGGCGCAGTCGACGCCGCGCAGGCCAGCCGCCCGGAAATGATAGTAGCCCTTGAAGACCGATCCCCCATCTTGGCGCATTCGAAGCCTGATGTCGGAGGGCCGCGTCGCATCCACCACTTCGATATTGCCGCCGGGTATGTTGCCGTTGATCGACCAGCTCGGAGCGGCCTTCGTCTCCAGGAGTTGCGTCTGTATCTCGGTCATGGCGCCGTCCTCTCGCTGCCTTCGGCCCGCTCGATCAGGAGGTCGAAGGAGCGGGCAATGTCGGCTTCGATGCCTGCTCGGGCCGCGGTCGCGTCGCCGCGTCTGACCGCTGCGACGATTGCGGCATGGAATGCGGTCGCTTCGCCCTCGCCGGCATCGAAGAGGGTGGCGGCACGGCGCAGATAGGGCCCGAATTGCAGCCACAGCCCCTCGATGATCGGCAGGAGCGCCTCTGATCCGGAGCAGTCATAGATGGTGAAGTGGAAGCGCCAATTGGCACGAACGCTCGCCTCGGTATCCTCCGCCGCATCGGCAACGCGCTGGGCCTCGACGAGCGAAGCTAGCGTGGCGAGATGTTGCCGCTGCAGCTTGGGAACGGCCATCTCGGTCGCCAAGCCCTCGATGGCGCGCCGCACATCGCGCAGATCGCGCAGCTTCCGCGCCGTGAGCATCGGCACGCGCAGGGAGCGGTTCGGCAGGGCTTCCAGCGCCCGTTCGGCGACAAGGCGGTTCAACGCCTCGCGCACCGGCATGGCGCTCACGCCGAAAGCGAGAGCGAGATCGGCGATCTTGAGCCCCTGGCCTGGCTCGAAGGCGCCGCTCATCAGCCGGTCTCGCAAGGCTGCATGGACGCGCTGCAGCACGGTCTCCCGTTCGATGCGCGCGATGCCGAGGTCGAGCATAGGCCGGTTCCAGAAAATCTTTGATCAAAGATCGAAGATAAGCTATTGGGCCATACTGTCAACA
The DNA here is from genome assembly GCA_044445925.1 of Hyphomicrobiales bacterium. Classification (GTDB taxonomy): domain Bacteria; phylum Pseudomonadota; class Alphaproteobacteria; order Rhizobiales; family Beijerinckiaceae; genus GAS188. The sequence continues at coordinate 8,514 of JBIOEK010000025.1, read as the reverse complement.
TTTCCCTCACCGCGCGGTGCGGGTAGGCAATTGCGGGAGTGGGCCCATGGCGGAGCTGCGGCGCGCGGACTTGAAGAAATCGTCGGATGACGGCTTCGAGCTCTACGATCTGCGGGTCGAGCTCATGGCGCCGCCCGGTGCCAAGCTCTATTGCAGCGGCAAGCCGGGGGATTTCTTCGAGGTGCGCGGCGAGCTCCTGCACTTCAACGCGGACATGCCGTTCAGCCTTTACTCGCTCGCCGCGATCCTGCCGCTTCTGCCGGCCAAGCAGCGGCCGACGCATGTCAATGACTGGATGGCGACCGATGCGGAGGTTGCCTGTCCCGATCCGAACTGCCCCTCGCGTCTGAGGATCACGCGGCTCAGCAAGCGCCGCTTCAGTCATGCCGAGGTGACGGCGGTGCCGCTGCCCGCGAAGGCGCGCCCCGAGAAGCGCTCTAACCGAAGGAGCAGCCGATGAGCATCGAGCGCATGGAACTGGCGCCGGGCTATTCCATTTCGCGGCTCTTGAAGGGCGGCTGGCATCTCGCCGGCGGCCATGGCGCGATCGATCCCGCGCAGGCGCTCAAGGACATGGCGGCCTTCGTGGAGGCGGGCATCACCAGCTTCGATTGCGCCGACCATTATGTCGGCGTCGAGCAACTTATCGGCGATTTCAGGCTCCGCTACCCGGCTCTCGCTTCTTTGCTGCAGGTGCACACCAAATTCGTTCCGGATATCGCCGATCTGGCGCAGGTGAACCGCGCCTACGTGACGCGGGTCATCGAGCGCTCGCTGCGTCGTCTCGGCGTCGAGCGGCTCGATCTCGTTCAGTTCTTCTGGTGGGACTGGTCGGTTCCCGGCGCGATCGAGGCGGCGGGCGCTTTGCGCGATCTCATGAATGAGGGGAAGATCGCTCATCTCGGCGTCACCAATTTCAATACGGCGCAATTCGCAGAGCTCGTCGATGCCGGAATTCCCTTTATTGCCCATCAGCTCCAATATTCGCTGGTCGACAGGCGCCCGGAGCGCCGGATGAGCGCCTATTGCCAGGCGCGGGGTATCAAGCTCCTGACCTATGGGCATCTGCTCGGCGGCTTCTTCTCGGAGGCGTGGCTCGGCAAGGACGAACCGACAGGCCCGTTCGAGAATCGCTCGCTGACCAAATACAAGCTGATCATCGATGAATTCGGTAGCTGGAGCCTGTTCCAGCGGCTGCTGCAAGTGCTCGGGCGTGTGGGCGAACGGCACGGCGTAGGCATCGGCGAGATCGCGGTGCGTTGGACGCTCGACCGGCCGAATGTCGCAGGCTGCATCATCGGCGCCACATCGACACGCCATCTCGATCGCAACCTGAAGATTGCCCAGCTGAGGCTGACGGCCGAGGACCTTGCCGGGATCGAGGCCATCGCCAGTCAGGGCGGGGGGCCTGGCGGTGACTGCTACCAGCTCGAGAATGACCGCGAGGGTCCGCATGGCCGCATCATGCGCTACAATCAGAACCGGATAGGCGCAGCTTAGGAGCTAAGAATGACCGAGCCGAACTGGATCTCCGGATCCATCATGGCGAAGCGCGGCGTCGCCCGCGGCAAGCCTGGCGCCCGCCACGCCTTGACCGAGAAGCAGCAGGGCAAGTTCCATTATGTCTACGGGCCCTATGTCGAGCCCGTGCTCGAGATCGCACCTGGCGATATCGTTTCGGTCGAGACGATCGATGCCTTCGGCGGCGCTCTGACTTCCGAGAAGGACAAGCCGAGCGACAAGCTCGTCTTCCCCTATCTCAACCCGCAGAACGGGCCGATCGCCGTGAAGGGCGCCGTGAAGGGCGATTGCCTCGCCGTGCATATCCATTCCGTCGAGACGCGCGGCGCTCAGCCCGCGGGCACGACCTGCCTCGTGCCGGAATTCGGCGGGCTGGTCTCGACGGCCATGACCGCGATGCTCAACAAGCCGCTGCCCGAGCGCGTCAAGAAGATGCGCATCGACCAGAAGGGCGTGCATTTCAGCGACAAGATCATGCTCCCCTATGAGCCCTTCATCGGCACGATCGGCGTATCGCCCGAGATCGAGGCGATCTCCTCGCTGCAGCCCGATTACCATGGCGGCAACATGGATCTGCCCGATAACGGGCCAGGCAGCATCCTGTATTTCCCGGTGCACACCAAGGGGGCACTGATTTATCTCGGCGACTGCCACGCCGCGCAGGGCGATGGCGAATTATGCGGCGTCGCCGTCGAGCAGGCGGCCACCGTCACCCTCCATGTCGATCTCATCAAGGGCTGGAGCTTCGCCTGGCCGCGGCTCGAGACCGAGAATTTCATCATGACCATCGGCAGCGCCCGCCCGCTCGAGGACGCGGCGCGCATCGCCTATCGCGAGCTCGTCCGCTGGATGGCCGCCGAGCACGGCTTCGACGAGCTCGATGCCTATATGCTGCTGACGCAAGCTGGACGCGTGCGCCTCGGCAACATGGTCGATCCGAAATACACGGTAGGAGCCTCGATCTTGAAGAAATACCTGCGCGCCTAAGGGCCGATGAGTCGAGGTCGGAGGGCATCGCGTATCTCAGGGCAAGGCTCTCGCCGCGTCATGAGCGCTGAGCGAGCCCCGGCCTGTCGAGCCCGCGCGGGGAGAGCGTGAAGATCTCGACGCCCGTCTCGGTGACGCCCACGCTATGCTCATACTGGGCCGACAGGGATCGGTCGCGGGTCACCGCGGTCCAGCCGTCGGACAGCACCTTCACCTGCGGCCTGCCGAGATTGATCATCGGCTCGATGGTGAAGAACATGCCAGGCTTCAGCGGCACGCCCTCGCCCCTACGTCCGTAATGGAGGACGTTGGGCTCATCATGGAACAGCCTGCCGAGGCCGTGACCGCAGAAATCGCGCACCACGGAGCAGCGCTCGGCCTCGGCATAATCCTGGATCGCCTGGCCGATATCGCCGGTCGTGCCGCCGGGCTTCACCGCCTCGATGCCGCGCATCAAGGCCTCATAGGTCACCTCGAGCAGGCGCTCGGCCCGCCGGCCGATATTGCCGATCGGGTACATGCGGCTCGAATCGCCGTGCCAGCCGTCGAGCAGGAAGGTCAGGTCGATATTGACGATATCGCCCTCGCGCAGCGGCTTGTCGTTCGGCATGCCGTGGCACACGACATGGTTGATCGAGGTGCAGACCGAATAGCGATAGCCGCGATAGAGGAGGGTCGCCGGATAGGCCTTGTTCGCCAAGGCGAAATCCAGCGCGAAACGGTCGATCGCCTGCGTGGTGGTGCCGGGACGCACGATGTCGACCAGAAGATCGAGCGCCTCGGCCGCGAGCTGGCCGGCCCGCCGCATGCCCGCGAAGGCTTCCGGACCGTGGAGCTTGATCTCGCCGCTCTTGCGGGTAGCGGTGGGGCTGGCTTGGACGAAACTGGTCATGCCTGGATTTGGGCGTTCGGGGGGGCAATCGTCAAGATGGGTCGTTTGCCGTGATCGTTTGCCGTGATCGTTTGCCGTCTTGGGCGCGCCGGGCTATAGCGCGCCGATGATCATGAGCATTGAACACACACCCTTCGGCGCCTATGCGCCGAACGGGATGGCGCGGGCCGCGATCGAGCTGACGCGTGCCATGCCCGATTCCTGGATCGGCAGGCGCCTTGCCTTCGCGGTGCGGCAATGCGTCGTGACCGCGATGCGCGGCAAGCCCGTCGATTTCGAGGCCTTCGGGGCGAAGATGCGGCTCTTCCCCTATGACAATATTTGCGAGAAGCGGCTCTTGTTCACGCCGCAATATTTCGATCCGCGCGAACGCGCCATCCTGGTCCAGCACATCAAGCCGGGCTTTCGCTTCATCGATATCGGGGCGAATGTCGGCGCTTATTCGCTCTTCGTGGCCGCGCTCGCCGGCCCCGCGGCTCGCATCCTCGCCATCGAGCCGCAGCCCGACATCTTCGAGCGGCTCGCCGCCAATATGCGGCTCAATCCCTTCGGCACCATCAAGGCGGTGCAATGCGCGGTCGCCGACAAGTCGGGCGAATTCACCTTGTTCCTCGACACCAAGAATCGCGGCGAATCGAGCATGCGCGCCGTGCGCTCGGCGAACGGATTGTCGATGAAGGTGCCGGCGACCACGCTGACGCAGCTCCTCGAGGAGGAGAAGTTCGACCGCATCGATGCCATCAAGCTCGACGTCGAAGGCGCCGAGGATCTGATCCTCGAGCCCTTCTTTCGCGATGCGCCCGAGACGCTCTGGCCTGTCCTCGTCATCATGGAGGACGGCGTCGGGCGCTGGCACACCGATATGGAGCCCTTCCTCGAGGCGCGCGGCTATCGCCAGCTCATGCGCACCCATGTCAACTACGTCTTCGAGCGTGACCGCTAGTGCAGCGATGCGATATCAAAGAGCAGAAGCGAGGATATGTGTGATGATCCGCGCATCTTTGCCCAAGGCGTAAGCGTTCGGAGCGCGCATGGACGACGGTGTCATCACGGCTGGCCTCCTGGTGATCGGCGACGAGATTCTCTCGGGCCGTACCAAGGACAGGAATATCGGCCACATCGCCGAATATCTCACGGGGCTCGGCATCGACCTTTCCGAGGTGCGGGTCGTGCCTGACATCGAGGAGGAGATCGTCGCGGCGCTCAACGCGTTGCGCCGGCGCTACACTTATGTGTTCACGACGGGCGGCATCGGGCCGACTCATGATGACATCACCGCCGACGCGGTCGCCAAGGCGTTCGGCGTGGCGATCGGCCATGATCCGCGCGCCGTCGCCTTGATGCGCGAGCGCTTCCCCAATGCCGAGCTCAACGAGGCACGCATGCGCATGGCGCGCATTCCGGAAGGGGCGGAGCTCGTCGCCAATGCCGTGTCGAAGGCGCCGGGCTTCTGGATCGGCAATGTCATCGTCATGGCCGGCGTGCCGCAGATCATGCACGCGATGCTCGAGGACGTGACTCCCCGTCTCGAGACCGGGCCCAAGATGCTCTCCGAGAGCATCGCGGCCGGCATGCGGGAGGGCGATATCGGCACCCCGCTCGCCGAGGTCGCTCGAGCCCACAAGGATGTGATGATCGGCTCTTATCCGTTCTCGAATGACGGTCGCCCGGACACTAATCTCGTGGTGCGCTCGCGCGACCCGCAAGCGCTTGCTGAAGCGAAATCGGCGGTGGAAATCATGCTCGCGACCTTGCGTGCCGCCGGATTAGGGCGTCACTAGTGCAGCGAATCCGAAATTCGCATCACATTGGAGCAACGCACGGGGCGAATTTAGGAACTTCAAATTCGCCACACTAGCGGTCAACTCGCAGCTGAAGTGAAAGCGCCATGTCGATCGAAAAGCCTCCGATCAAAGCCTTCCCGGTGTCCTGGGATCAGTTTCATCGCGACTGCCGGGCACTCGCCTGGCGCCTCTCGGGGCAGGGGCCCTTCTCGGCGATCGTCTCGATCACACGCGGCGGCCTCGTGCCGGCGGCAATCGTGGCGCGCGAGCTCGGCGTGCGGCTCATCGAGACCGTGTGCATCTCGAGCTATGAGGAGGCCGACCGGCAGGACGGCCTCTCCGTCCTCAAGGACATCGCCTCGAGCCTGACCAAGGGCGCGCATAGGAACGGCAAGGGCGTGCTGGTGATCGACGACCTGACGGATACCGGCCGCACAGCGCAAGTGGTGCGCAAGATGGTCCCCCAGGCGCATTTCGCGACCGTCTATGCCAAGCCTCAAGGGCGCCCGACGGTCGATACCTTCGTCACCGAGGTCAGCCAGGATACCTGGATCTATTTCCCCTGGGACCTCGATCTCACTTACGTCGCGCCCCTGTCACAGAAGGCGTGAGGCCTTTACCCGTCATAGGAGCGCGAATCGGTCCGTCGACTGCGATTGCGCTCCAATCAGGAGCATGTCGCGCCGATACGTAAATTTTTAATGAATAAGCTATGCGCATGACGCATGACTGTCGACCCAAATCTCTAGTTGCTATGCATGTTGCAGTGCACATATAAGTCCAGCCAGACGATCACGGAAGGCGGGGCCCCGAACCGGGCGCTCCGAAGGACTTAAGAGGGTTTTACCATGTTCATCACGCTCGTTCTCAAGCGCATCGCCGCTTGGAGGCGCTATCGTTCGAACCTCCGCGAGCTCGGCCAGCTGACCGACCGCGAGCTCGAGGATATCGGCCTCTCGCGCAGCAATCTCGATCACGCCGCCCGTATGGGCGCTGGTCTCTGATCGTCTTCTACGCGTAATATCAAAGGTTTGACGCCCGCCTCCCGGCGGGCGTCTTGCTTTGGGCGGAAGATCTTGCGAATCTCCGCGAATGTCCGCAAGCGATCCTCCCTCAGCCGGTCCCATTCATGTCGTGGGTGCGGGCCTTGCCGGATCCGAGGCCGCCTGGCAGATCGCCGCGCGCGGCATTCCCGTCATCCTGCATGAGATGCGGCCTCTTGCGGCGACGCCGGTGCACAAGACCGGCTACGCCGCCGAGCTCGTCTGCTCCAATTCCTTCCGCTCCGATGATGCGCTGCACAATGCCGTGGGCCTCCTGCATGAGGAGATGCGCCGCCTCGATTCGCTGATCATGCGCATGGGCGACGCGCATAAGCTTCCGGCGGGCGGGGCCTTGGCGGTCGACCGCGACGGCTTCGCTGCGGCGGTGACGCAGGCGCTCGAGAGCCATCCACTTATCTCCGTCGTCCGCGGCGAGGTGCCGGGATTGCCGCCGCGGGACTGGGGCGAAACCATCATCGCGACCGGCCCCTTGACCTCGCCTTCGCTCGCCGACGCGATCCGTGCCGTCACCGGAGAGGGCGAGCTCGCCTTCTTCGACGCCATCGCGCCCATCATCCATCGCGATACGATCGATATGGGCATCGTCTGGCGCCAGTCGCGCTACGACAAGGTGGGCCCGGGCGGAACGGTCGCCGATTACCTCAATTGCCCGATGACGCGCGCCCAATATGAGGGCTTCATCGATGCGCTCCTCGCCGCGCCCAAGACCGAGTTTCGCGAATTCGAGGCCTCGACCCCTTATTTCGACGGCTGCTTGCCGATCGAGGTCATGGCCGAGCGCGGACGCGAGACCTTGCGCTACGGGCCGATGAAGCCCGTCGGCCTCACCAATCCGCGCGATCCGGCCGTCAAGCCCCATGCGGTGGTGCAGCTGCGCCAGGATAATGCGCTCGGCACCCTGTTCAACATGGTGGGCTTCCAGACCAAGCTGCGCCATGGCGAGCAGACGCGCGTCTTCCGCACGATCCCCGGCCTCGAGCAGGCCGAATTCGCGCGGCTCGGTGGCTTGCACCGCAACACCTATCTCAATTCGCCGAAGCTGCTCGATGCAGGCTTGCGACTTCGTGCCCTGCCGCGCCTGCGTTTCGCCGGCCAGATCACGGGCTGCGAAGGCTATGTGGAGAGCGCTGCGATCGGGCTCCTCGCCGGGCGCTTCGCCGCCTGCGAGCGCCTGGGCGGAGGTCTCGCGCCTCCGCCGGCGACGACGGCGATCGGGGCGCTCCTCGCCCATATAACCGGCGGCCATCTCCTCACCGACACGGCCGAGATCGAGGGCGATCCCGCTCCCGCGGAATTGGCGGCGAGTTTCGCCGGCGAGACCGAGGAGCCGACCCCGATCCTGCGCGGCGAGCCCATGGCAGCCGGCGGCAAGCCGCGCTCCTTTCAACCGATGAACGTCAATTTCGGGCTTTTCCCGCCCGTCACCGAGCCAGTTCGCGGGGAGGGGGGCGAGCGCCTGCGGGGCGCCGCCAAGGCGCAGGCGCGCAAGCGCGCCATGAGCGAGCGGGCCTTGCGGGATTTGGGCGAGTGGCGAATAGGCCGGGAATGATTTTGCTGATCTACTCGCTACTCGCCATTCGCTGCGACCAACGGGAGTGACACAATGAGCAAGATCGCCTTCATCGGCCTTGGCAATATGGGGGCTCCGATGGCGGAGAACCTCGCCAAGGCCGGCCACCAGGTCGCGGCCTTCGACGTCGTTCCCTTCCTGCGCGACGCCGCCAAGGCGAAAGGCATCGCGGTCGCCTCCTCGGCGGCGGAGGCCGGGAAGGACGCCGAGATCGTCATCACCATGCTGCCCGCCGGGCGCCATGTGATCGACGTGTGGACCGCGGCGCTGCCGGCGGCCAAGCCCGGCACGCTGTTCCTCGATTGCTCCACCATCGACGTCGAGAGCGCGCGCCGGGCCCATGTCATGGCAGGCGAGCACGCCATGATGTCGCTCGACGCGCCGGTCTCGGGAGGCACGGGCGGGGCCAGGGCCGCGACCTTGACCTTCATGGCCGGCGGCGAGGATCAGGCTTTCGCGCGGGCCAGGCCCGTGCTCGAGGCCATGGGCAAGAAGATCGTGCATTGCGGCACGGCGGGAGCCGGCCAGGCCGCCAAGATCTGCAACAACATGATCCTCGGCGTCTCGATGATCGCGGTGGGCGAAGCCTTCGTGCTCGCCGAGAAACTCGGCCTCTCGCACCAGGCCTTGTTCGACGTCGCCTCGACCTCCTCGGGCCAATGCTGGTCCTTGACCAGCTATTGCCCGGTGCCGGGG
>JBIOEK010000024.1:0-16988 GCA_044445925.1 Hyphomicrobiales bacterium | reverse complement strand
TTGGGGACCCTGCGGATGAGGTCATCGATGATTTTCGGAGAGGGGACCAGCATGATCTGGCCTTTGCGCATCCCGGCCATGGCGATCGGCGCGGGCTTCACCTCGTGAGCCTTCGCCGATCTCAGCTTGTCGGCCCAGGATTTCTTGGTTTTCATCGCTTGCTCCGTGCCTCCTCAGCGGCGGGTGGATGTTGGTCAGCAATTGCGTCGGGGCGGTCGGCGAGATGCTTCATGGCTGCCAATCCAATTAGCACAGGCGGATTTGACATATCTTGCGGAGTTGGGCGGTGCGAATTGCGAGCGGCGGCCATTTGGCCTTGACTTTGGTTTGCAATCCAGTAAGCTTTGCAACACAAAGTCAAACGGCGACCCTCATGCCAGACCTGGACAAAGCCTTGGCCGAGATCACGGCGATCCGCAGCCAGATGGCGAGGGGCGCGGAGTTTCAGGGCTACGGGCCGATGACGGTCGCGGCGACCGGCCTCGTGGCGCTTCTGGCCTCCGCCTTTCAGGCACTCTGGCTCCCGGATCCGGCGAGCGACGTCTTCGCCTATGTCATGCTCTGGCTCGCGGTGGCCGGGATCTCCGTCATCCTGATCGGCATCGAGATGGTGGCGCGCTCGCGGCGCATCCATTCGGGCCTTGCCGACGAGATGATCCATGCCGCGATCGGCGAGTTCATGCCGGCGGGCGTCGCCGGCCTGCTCGTGACCGTCATCCTCTTCCGCTTCGCGCCGCAAGCCTTGTGGATGTTGCCCGGCCTCTGGCAGCTCATGTTCAGCCTCGGCGTCTTCGCCTCCTGCCATCTGCTGCCGCGCCCAATATTCGCGGCGGGCGCCTGGTATCTGCTCGCAGGCCTCGCGAGCCTTGCCTTTGGGAGCGAGGCGCGTTCCTTCTCGCCACTGGCCATGGGGGTGCCGTTCGGCCTGGGGCAAATGCTCGTCGCCGTCATCCTTTATCGCAGTGTCGGTGAGAACGATGCCTGATCCGAACAAGGACGGCGCGGGGCGCTTCGCCTATGAGGGGCTCGACCGCGTGATCCATGAGAAGGCGCGCTTGAGCGTGCTGACCTCGCTCGTCGCCCATCCGAGGGGGCTCGTCTTCGGCGAGCTGAAGCGCCTATGCGGGCTCACCGACGGCAATCTCAGCCGGCATCTCTCCGTGCTCGAGGAGGCGGGCCTCGTCGATATCGAGAAGGGCTATGACCGCAACCGGCCGCAGACCGTCTGCCGGGTCACGCCCTCGGGGCTGCAACGCTATCTCGACTACCTCGCCGTGCTCGAGCAGGTGGTGCGCGACGCGGCAAGCGCCGCCAAGGCCGGGCCGGCGCTCGTGAGCCGCCACGGCTTGAAACCGGCTTGAGAGCCCCCTTTTTTGAGCGGAGACTTTACAATGCAAAGTAATTTCAGTCGACAAGAAGGCCTGCATGTCGCCGTCATCATGGATGGCAATGGACGCTGGGGAACCCGCCAAGGGCTGACGCGTGCCGCCGGGCATCGCGCCGGCCTGGAGGCGGTACGCCTTGTCGTCGAGGCCGCACCCGGCCTCGGCATTCGCAAGCTCACGCTCTTCGCCTTCTCCGTCGCCAATTGGGCACGCCCCCGAGCCGAGGTGGAGGCGCTCATGTCCATCTTCGGGAAATTCCTGCGCGACGAGCTGCAACGCCATGTCGAGGCCGGCACGCGGATCACCGTCATCGGGCGCCGCGACCGGCTGTCCGGCGGTCTGGCCGAGGACATGGAACGGGCCGAAACCGCCTCGGCATCGGGAAAGCGCCTCGATCTGAGGCTCGCCATCGACTATTCCTCGCGCGACGCCATCGCCAATGCGGCGGCGAGCTGGTTTGGCGAATTCCCCTTATCGCGCGATGTCGTAGCGCGCGATTTCATGTTCCGCGACCTGTTGGGCCGGCGCCTCGCCCGACAAGGCCAGGATACCGGCGCGGATGTCGACCTCCTCATCCGCACGGGAGGCGAGAAGCGGCTCTCCGATTTCCTGTTGTGGGAATGTGCCGAGGCCGAACTTTGCTTCCTCGACAAGATGTGGCCCGATTTCGGCGCGGCCGACCTTCGCGCCGCGATCGCCGATTTCCGGCGTCGCGAGCGTACCTTCGGAGCGCTCGGCGCCGCCGAGGCGCGCCTCGCCGCCGGTTGATCCGGCCCCATTCCCCACGCACCGATTCTCGTCAACCCGGAGAGATCCATGACCGATCCGAGCTCGACTTCGCCGACGTCCGAGACGCCTCCCGAAGCCCAAGTCGAGACAAAGGCAGAGACACAGGCAGGGACACAGGCCGAGACAAAGGCCAAGGGGCCGTTTGGCTTTCCGATGCGGATCACCAAGCTCGCAGTCATCGCGGGGCTGGCGCTCGCCACCATCGTCCCGGCTCAATTCGTCTCGGGGGTGATCGATGAGCGCCAGACGCGCCAAGATAGCGTGCAAGAGGAATTCACGCACAATTGGGGGCCTGCGCAGCTACTTTACGGGCCGATCCTCGTCTTGCCTTACGAACCCGCTCCCGGGCGTCCGCGCCAATATCTCGAGATCGCTCCGGCGAGCCTCGACATCGCGGCGAACCTCGCCCCCCAGGAGCGCAGGCGCGGCCTGTTCCACGCGACGGTCTATGACGCCAAAATCGAGATGCAAGGGGCTTTCGCGGTTCCGAGCCAAGCGCGGCTCGAGGATTTCCTCACCGACAAGAACGGCAGGCTGCTCTTCGATGAAATCTTCATCGCCTTCGGCACGACGAGCCTCACCGGTCTCAAATCCGAGGATCACATCGCCATCAACGACGTCGAGACCCCCTGGCGGCCCTGCGCGGAGGTGGTCCGGCAAAAACAGGATTGCCAGGGCGCATCTCTCATCCTGGCCGCTCCCCGTATCGACGCCGGGGCAGGGGGGCCCATCACCATCTCGTTCAAATCGGCGGTCAGCCTGCGGGGCACGGGCTCCTTCGCCATGACCTATGCCGGCAAGGAGCTCGGCGCCACGATCCGCTCCCCCTGGCAGACGCCGAGCTTCACCGGAGATATCCTGCCCGAGAGCTCGAATCTCGGGCCCGAAGGCTTCGAGGCGCATTGGCGCACGGTCGAGTTCGGTTCGCCCCGCATCTCGACCTCGGCGGCGATCCTCGACCCGTCGATGTGCAAGGGCTCGAATTTCGGCGTCGACCTGATCGAAGCGACGCCGGTCTACAGGATGATCAACCGCGTCGCCAAATATGGCCTGCTCTTCGTCGTCCTGTCCTTCGCGACCTATATCTTCTTCGAGTTCCTGTCGCGCATGCGCATCCATATCGTGCAATACGGCCTGCTTGGCCTGTCCCTCTCGCTGTTCTCGCTGCTGCTGCTCTCGCTCGGCGAGCTGATCGGCTATACGGCGGGATATGTAGTGAGCGCGGGGCTCGTGCTGACCCAGTCCTCGCTCTATACGGCCGCCGTCGCCAAGCGCCCGGCGCCGGCGTTGGTCTTCGCCTCGATGCTCGCCTGCCTCTTCGGCTTCATCTATGTGCTCATCGGCATCGAGACCTACTCGCTGCTCGTCGGCGCCTTGGCGTTGTTCATCGTCCTGTCGGCCCTCATGATCCTGACCCAGAAGGTGCATGAGCCGGCGCAAGCAGCCGCCGCGGGCGCGCAGGCCTGACGTCGCAGAGCGGCCGATTCCGCCCCTGCGATGGGCGTCCGCGTGATGGCCATCCCGGTCTGAGAGGCTCGTGCCCTTCGAGCCGGAATGGCGGGCACAGGGGCTGCCCTGACGCGGATAGGCTTATCCCCTTTGGGAGCTGTGCACCGATTGCGCCTCGACAGCCCGGATCGATGATGGCAGAAGCGCCTCCGTTGCATCCCGGTTCCATTGGCGTCGGGTCGGGGTTCGCCAAAGGAAGGCTCTCATGTCCGATTTCGCTGCGCTCGAACGCGATCTCCTGACCTCGATCGCGTCCGCGCCGGACGAGGCAGCGCTCGAGGCGGTGCGCATCCAGGCGCTCGGCAAGAAGGGCCAGGTCTCCGAACTATTGAAGACGCTGGGCTCGATGACGCCGACCGAGCGGCGCGAAAAAGGGCCTTTGATCAACTCTTTGCGCGACCTCGTTCAGTCGGCGCTGAATGAGCGCAGGCGGGCGCTCGCCGACGCTTCCCTCGAGGCGCGGCTTGCGGCCGAGCGCCTCGACCTGACGCTACCCTTGCGCGAAAGCGCCACCGGGCGCGGGCGGGTGCATCCGATCAGCCAGGTCGTCGACGAGTTGACCGCTGTATTCGCCGATATGGGATTTGCGGTCGCCGACGGCCCCGATATCGAGACGGATTGGCTGAATTTCACCGCCTTGAACTTCCCGCCGAGCCATCCGGCGCGGGACATGCACGACACTTTCTTCTTCGGGCCCGACGCCAAGGGCGAGCGCAAGGTTTTGCGCACCCATACCTCACCCGTGCAGATCCGCACGATGCAGTCGCAAAAGCCGCCCATCCGCGTCATCATTCCGGGCCGCACCTATCGCTGCGACAGCGACCAGACCCATACGCCGATGTTCCACCAGGTCGAGGGGCTGGTGATCGACAAGGGAAGCCATCTCGGCCATCTCAAATGGATCTTGGAAGAGTTCTGCAAGGCCTTCTTCGAGGTGCCTTCGGTGAAGATGCGCTTTCGCCCCTCCTATTTCCCGTTCACCGAACCCTCGGCCGAGGTCGACATCCAGTGCTCGCGCAAAGGCGGCGAGATCCGCTTCGGCGAAGGGGAGGATTGGCTGGAGATCCTGGGCTGCGGCATGGTGCATCCGAACGTGCTGAGGAATTGCGGCCTCGATCCCGATGAGTTCCAGGGCTTCGCCTGGGGCATGGGCATCGACCGCATCGCCATGTTGAAATATGGCATGGACGATCTGCGCCAGTTCTTCGAAGCCGATATACGCTGGCTGACGCATTACGGGTTCCGCCCCCTCGATTTCCCCACATTGGCTGGCGGATTATCAAGCTAGTTCAGAAATTTAAACGGAGTTTCCGATGCAATGGCTGAAGCTTGCTGACGAATTCCGTACCCCCGAGGCGCGGGCCCAGGCGATCGCAAGCACCTTGCCGGGCGTCATCGCGGCCGCGCTGGGGGCGCCCGGTTGGCAAGCCCATCTCGGCAAGGTGGATCCCGACAATATCCGTGATCGCGCGGCGCTTGCCTCGCTTCCCGTGCTGCGCAAATCCGACCTTGCGGCGCTGCAGAAGGCGCAGGCGCCTTTCGGCGGCCTGTCCCTGCGGGGGCCCGCCGGGTTCGCCAGGCTCTTCTCGTCGCCTGGCCCGATATTCGAGGGGGAGGACGAGTGCGTCGATCCCTGGCGCGCGGCGCGAGCCCTCAATGCTGCGGGCTTTCGCCGGGGCGACATCGTCCTCAACACTTTCAGCTATCATCTGACGCCCGGCGGCTTCATCCTCGATTCGGGCGCCCGCGCGCTCGGCTGCGCCGTCATTCCGGCGGGGCCCGGCAACACGCAAGCTCAGCTCGAATTGATCGGCGCCTATCGGCCGGTCGCCTTCACGGGCACGCCCGATTTCCTGAAAATCCTGCTCGACGCGGCTCAGGCCGCCGGTCTCGACGCCTCCTGCATCAAGAAGGCCGTCCTGTCGGGCGCGGCGTTCCCGCCGGCCCTGCAAGCCGAATTCGAGGGACGCGGCATCGACGCCTTCCAGGCCTATGCGACCGCCGATCTCGGCGTGATCGCCTATGAAAGCGAGCCCCGCAGCGGCATGCTGGTCAATGAGGAGGTCATACTCGAGGTGGTGCGCCCCGGCAGCCGCGATCCCTTGCCGGAGGGCGAGGTGGGCGAGGTGGTCGTCACCCTGCTCGATGAGCGCCACCCCTTGATCCGCCTGGCGCTCGGCGACCTGACCGCAATCATTGCCGGCCCCTCGCCTTGCGGGCGCACCAATACGAGGATCAAGGGCTTCATGGGCCGCGCCGACCAGGCGACCAAGGTGAAGGGGATGTTCGTGCGCCCCGAGCAGATCGCCGAGATTGCGCGCCGTCATCCCTCGATCGGCCGGCTGCGCCTGGTGGTGACGCGGGCGGGCGATCAGGACGCGATGACGCTGTTCGCCGAGGCCGGCGAGCCTGAAGGTAGCGGCCTCGCCGAAGCCCTTGCCCAATCTCTTGCGGCCATCACCCGCATCAAGGGGGAGGTCGGATTATTGGCAAGAGATGCCTTGCCGAATGACGGGAAGGTCATCGAGGATAAGCGTTGAGGCGAGGCTGGCGCGACAGTCCTAATCTCGCGGAAACTTCACAGATTTCTCTTTTCGCTAACGTCTTAATGGCATTGGATAGGGATGATCCGTTCAACCGGACTTTTTCCCTCAGCCGGCCGGCAAGTCCTCCAAGGCCGCACGATCCTGCAGATCATCCCCTCGCTCGATGCCGGGGGAGCCGAACGCACGACCATCGACATCGCCTCGGGCCTGGCGGAGGCCGGCGCGCGTGCCATCGTCGCCAGCGAGGGCGGCAGGCTCGTCGCGGAATTGCAGGCCAAGGGCGGCGAATGGCTGGGCTTTCCCGCCGCCACCAAGAACCCGCTGAAGCTTGCCACCAATATCGGCCGCTTGAAGCGCCTGTGCCGCGAGGAGGGCGTCGCCTTGATCCATGCCCGGTCGCGGGCGCCTGCCTGGAGCGCGCTCGCAGCATCGCGCGCCTTGAGAATTCCCTTCGTCACCACGTTTCACGGCATCTATGCGGGGCGTGCCGCGCCAAAGCTCCTCTATAATTCCGTCATGAGCCGCGGCGACGTCGTGATCGCCAATTCCCACTACACGGCCGAGCTCATCGGCCGGCTTTACCCCTCGGCGCGCGAGCGTATCGAGGTGATCCATCGCGGCACCGATCTTTCCGTTTTCGCGCCCGCGGCCGTGGCGCCCGAAAGGGTCGAGAGGTTGCGCGCGGCCTGGGGCGTGGCGCCCGGGCGGCGCATCGTGCTGATCGCCGCGCGCCTGACGGGCTGGAAGGGGCAGAGGCTATTCATCGAGGCGGCAAGGCGCCTTCTTGCCGACGGCTTGCGGGATGTCGCCTTCGTTATGGCCGGCGATGCCCAGGGGCGGGACAATTACGTCCGCGAGCTCGACCAACTGATCGCGACCCATGGCTTGGGCGAAGCGGTGAAGCGCGTCGGCCATTGCGCCGACATGCCGGCGGCCTTCCTGGCGGCGGCGGCGGTGGCGGTCGCATCGACCGAGCCCGAGGCATTCGGGCGCTCGGCGGTCGAAGCGCAGGCCATGGGAGCACCCGTGATCGTGACCGATCTCGGCGCCGTGCCGGAAACGGTGCTGGCGCCCCCCGACGTGCCGGCCGGCGAGCGCACCGGCTGGCGCGTTCCGGCCTCCGACGCGCCGGCGCTTGCCGATGGCATCGCGGCAGCCATGTCGCTGCGCGCGAGCCAACGGGCCGCGATGCAGGCGCGTGCGCGGGCCCATGTGGAAAAGCATTTCTCGCTTCAGGGCATGGTCGACGCGACGCTTCGGGTCTATGAAGGGCTCATCGAACGCCAAAGCTGAGGGCACCCGTTGACTTCCCGCGGGATTGCTACGAAATGACTTGTTGATCACAGAACAGAGGAGAAGCCAGCCATTCGCCGCCCCTTTCGCCCCATGCCCACGCCCCAGAAGGAGGGGCCCCGGGTCAACCGCGACATTCGAGGTGTACGCGACGTTCAATTGATCGATGACAGTGGCTCGAACAAAGGGGTGATGCCCTACTTCGATGCCCTCAAGATCGCCGAGGATGCCGGCCTCGATCTCGTGGAGATCTCCCCCAATTCCGCGCCTCCCGTCTGCAAGATTCTCGATTATGGCCGCTTCAGGTTTTCCGAGCAGAAGAAGGCCAATGAAGCGCGCAAGCGGCAGAAGGTCATCGAGATCAAGGAGATCAAGCTGCGCCCCGGCATCGACGATCATGACTATGATGTGAAGATGAGGTCCGTGCGCCGCTTCTTCGAGGAGGGCGACAAGGTCAAGGTGACCTTGCGCTTCCGCGGCCGCGAGATGGCGCATGTCGAGCTCGGCGCCAAGGTGTTACAGCGGGTCAAGACCGATACCGCCGAAATGGCCAAGGTCGAGAGCGAACCTTCCATGGAAGGCCGCCAGATGACCATGGTGCTGGCGCCGCGCTAGGGCGCGAAAGCGGGGTGCAAGCCCGATTGCCGAAATACGTTGCGGCAAGACGCATATTGCGGTGATCTCGTTAATTTCCTTCAGGCATGAAGGATTCCTGTCGTTCGTTCCTGCCCGGCCGCCATCAAGCGGTCGAACTCGACCGGCAGATGAGCGACTGTTGACGGGCGGCCAGCAAGGCGTAAGCCTCGCGCCGCCGGCGGCTTTCTTTGCGCCCTGATTCGCTGGAGACGACAATTGGTCCTGAGGTCGAGCATCCTGGCGCTCCTCCTTTGCCTTGTCATGGGCGCGCCCGCACGGGCCGATATGAGCGTGTGCAACTCGACCACCAGCCGGATCGGCGTCTCGCTCGGCTATCGCGACTCGCAAGGCTGGGTCACCGAAGGCTGGTGGAACCTCAAGCCCAACCAATGCGAGAAGCTGCTCTCCGGCCGCCTCGCCGCCAGGTTCTATTACGTCTACGGCGTCGACTATGATCGCGGCGGGGAATGGGCCGGATCCTCTTTCATGTGCACAGGCGACAAGGAATTCACCATCCGAGGGGTGGAGAATTGCCTCTCGCGCGGTTATGACCGTACTGGATTCTTCGAGGTCGATACCGGCGAGCAGAAGGACTGGCGCGTGCAACTCACCGACCAGAAGACGCCGCGGCAAGGCGCGGTTTCAAAGTGAGGCGGCTGCGCCGCGTCAAGATCGTAGCGACGCTCGGCCCCGCTTCGGAGGACGCGACGGTGATGGCGAGCCTGTTCGACGCCGGCGTCGACGTGTTCCGCATCAATATGAGCCATTCCTCGCGCGAGGGGATGCGCGAGCGCGTCGCGGCCATTCGTGAGCTCGAGACGCGGTTCGAGCGCCACATCGGCATTCTCGCCGATCTGCAGGGGCCGAAATTGCGCGTCGGTACGTTCGTGGACGGCAGCGTACAGCTGCAGGCCGGCGAGCGCTTCACGTTCGATGCCGATCCGGCTCAAGGCGATTCGACGCGCGTCTACCTGCCCCACCCGGAGATCCTGGGCTCGCTCGAGCCCGGCCATATGATGCTGCTGGACGACGGCAAGCTCGCCATGCGCGTCCTGGAGGCCGGCCCGAGCCGTGCCGTCACCGAGGTCGTGACCGGGGGCCAGCTCGCGAACCGCAAGGGTGTCAGCGTTCCCGACACCGTCATCCCGATCGCCGCGATGACGGATAAGGATCGCAGCGACGCCGAGGCCGCGGTCGATGCCGGCGTCGATTGGATCGCGGTCTCCTTCGTGCAGCGCCCCGAGGACGTCGCCGAGGTCAAGAAGCTGGCGGGCGGGCGCTCGGCCGTGCTCGCCAAGATCGAGAAGCCCCAGGCGGTCGCGAGATTCGAGGAGATCATGGAGGTCTCCGACGCCGTCATGGTGGCGAGAGGCGATCTCGGCGTCGAGATGCCGCTGGAAAAGGTACCAGGCATCCAAAAACGCATCACACGCCTGACGCGGCGCACCGGCAAGCCCGTGGTCATCGCCACGCAGATGCTCGAATCGATGATCACGAGCCCAGTTCCGACCCGCGCCGAAGTCTCTGACGTGGCGACCGCCGTGTTCGACGGCGCCGACGCGGTGATGCTCTCGGCGGAGAGCGCCTCCGGGCGCTATCCCGCCGAGGCTGTGGCGATGATGAACCGCATCGCCGAGGAGGTCGAGGCTGATCCGAACCACGCCGTCATCATCGCGGCCCAGCGCTCCTCTCCCGAGGCGACGGGTGCTGATGCCATCGCCGCGGCGGCGCGCTCGATCACCGAGACGGTGGGGGTGCGTGCCATCATCGCCTGGAGCGAATCGGGAGCGACGGCGCTGCGAGTCGCGCGTGAGCGGCCTGAAATGCCGATCCTCGCCTTGACGCCGAATATCAGGACGGCGCGCCGCCTGGCGCTCGCCTGGGGCGTGCACGCGGTCGTGACCGACGACGCCCATGACGTCGACGACATGACCAACCGCGCCCTCGAGATCGCCCGCCGCGAAGGCTTCGCCAAGCCTGGCGAGCGCGTCATCATCATCGCGGGATTGCCCTTCGGCACGCCGGGTGCGACCAATATGATCCGCGTCGCCTTCGCTTGAGTCAGGCCACGCGCGGCCTGGCGATCTTCTCGTCGGCGCGCCGCACGAGGCCGAGCTGGTGCTCGCGCCAGATCACGAACAGGCCCGCCGATATGACGACCACGGCGCCTGCGAGCACGATCTGCAAGGGCTTATCGCCGAACACGAAATAGCCGAGCGTCAAGGCCCAGATCATCGAGACATAGTCGAAGGGAGCGAGCGTCGAGACACCGGCATGGCGGTAGCTCGCCGTGAGCAGGATCTGGCCCATTCCCCCGAAAATGCCGGTCCCGATCAGGATCGCCCCATCCTCGAGCGTCGGCATTCGCCATCCCCAATAGAGGGAGATGAGCGCCAGGGCCGAGCAAACGATCGAAAAATAGAACACTATCGTCGCGGTTGTCTCGTAGCGCGACAGGCGCCTCACCTCGACGACGGCGAAGGCCGAGCAGGCAGCGCCCGCGAGCGAGGCCAGCGCTCCGAGCGCCTGCCCGCCCTGGCGCGCCTCGGCGATGATCGACCAGGAGAAGTGCGGGATGAGCATCAGCACCACGCCGACGAAGCCGATCAGGACCGCCGACCAGCGGTAGAGCCGTACCACCTCCCCGAGCAGGAAGGCGCCGAACACGACGGTCAAGAGGGGGCTCGCATAGCCGATCGCGGTCGCATCCGGCAGCGGCAGGTTGGTGAGCCCGACGAAGCCGAAGAACATCCCGGCCGCCCCGATGATGTTGCGCCTGACATGGCCGAGGAAGTTGGTCGTCCTGTGAACGCTCGAGATCTCGCCCCGCCAGGAGAGCCAGCCCATCAGCGGGATCAGGGTGAAGAAGGCGCGGAAGAACATGATCTCCCCGGTCGGATAGCGAAAGCCGACGAGCTTGATGCTCGCGCCCATCATCGAGAAGACAAGGGTCGAGGCGATCTTGAGGGCTATTCCGAGGAGAGGATTCACGGGCGGAAATGAGGACGGTCGGCAGGCCGACCATGCACCCGATTGGCTGCAAGGCCAAGCCGGAAAGACCGGGAACGAGGTCACGAGCCCTGGCATCATGACGGCGTGTCGGCGTGCTCGGAGCCGAGGCTCAGGCGTGACTCATGCCCCGTTATCGGGGTAGTGATTCGCTATCCGCCGCAAAAAGGAGACCAGCCGCGTGTCCGTTCGTCCGTATATCCGGGTTGGCGTAGAGGCCGGGAACGCCGTGATGGCGCTCGACGGATCATGGATTGCGCGTCGCGCGAGGCTTGCCGAGGCCGCCGTCACGGCGGCGCTGGAGCAGCTCGGTTCCGCGAACAG
The DNA here is from genome assembly GCA_044445925.1 of Hyphomicrobiales bacterium. GTDB lineage: Bacteria > Pseudomonadota > Alphaproteobacteria > Rhizobiales > Beijerinckiaceae > GAS188. The sequence goes on along the minus strand of JBIOEK010000024.1, from coordinate 5,497 downwards.
CGTCACCATGGACCTGCGTGGGGTGGACCGGATCGACACCGCAGGCGCGTGGCTCGTGGAGCGGACGCGCCGCGGCCTCGTGGATTCCGGCGCCAATGTCGATCTCCAGGCGACCCAGGACAAGCAACGCATCCTGATCGAAGAAGTGCGTACCCACTACGCAGATGCGCCGCCCTCGCGTCCCCAGGAACGCTTCGTCGATCTCCTTGCCGATCTCGGCAAGGGTGTCATCGGGGCTTCCGAGGACATGGTCAGCGGCACCTCCTATCTCGGCCTGTTCACCACTTCGCTGGTGCGTGCCTTCACCCATCCGACGCGATTGCGCTTCACCTCGATCGTGCATCATCTGGAGATGGTCGGTCTGCGCAGCGTGCCGATCATCTCGCTGATCTCGTTCCTGGTCGGCGGCATCGTAGCCCAGCAAGGCATCTTCCAGCTCAATACCTTCGGCGCGCCGCTGCTTGTCGTCGATCTCGTCGGCATCCTGACGCTGAGGGAGCTGGCGCTGCTCCTCACCTCGATCATGATCGCCGGGCGCTCGGGTTCCTCGATCACCGCCGAGCTTGGATCGATGAAGATGCGCGAGGAAATCGACGCGCTGCACGTGATCGGCCTCGACCCGATGGAGGTGCTGATCTTGCCGCGCGTCCTCGCCTTGCTGCTGGCGATGCCGATGCTGACCTTCATCTCGGCGATGTCGGCGCTGTTCGGCGCCGGCATGGTGGCTTTCATCTATGGCGGCATCGGCCCCGAGGTCTTCCTGATTCGGTTGCAGAATGCGGTGAGCCTTCACACCTTCATGGTCGGCATGATCAAGGCGCCCTTCATGGCCTTGGTCATCGGCCTGATCGCCACCATGGAAGGGATGGGGGTCGAGGGCTCGGCGGAATCGCTCGGACGCCAGACCACCTCCTCGGTGGTGAAGTCGATCTTCATGGTCATCGTCGTCGACGGCATTTTTGCCATGTTCTTCGCGGGAATCAATTATTGATGGCCGAATTCCTCCGATGCTGAACCCGCTCGCCCCCGTCAGACGGGCCGAGCGAGTCCGCCGGCTCACCGAGAAGCTCGAAGAGGTCGCCGCGAGCGATGCCAACCTTTTGGGCGTGCATAATCTCGCCGTCGAGCTCAACGGGCGCGAGATCCTCAAGGACGTGACCTTCGACCTGAATCGCGGCGAGCTCGTGGGGATCGTCGGGGCCTCCGGAACCGGCAAATCGGTGCTGACGCGCGCCATACTCGGCCTCGTCCCCAAGACGCGCGGGCGCATCGTCATCCTGCAAGCCGATATGGACCAGCTCGACTATGTCGAGCAGCGCGTCGTCGAGCAGCGCCTGGGAGTGATGTTCCAGCACGGGGCCCTGTTCTCCTCGCTCACCGTCAAGCAGAACGTGCAGGTGCCCATGCGGGAATATCTCGACCTGTCGCCGAAGCTGATGGACGAATTGGCTATTTTGAAGATCCAGATGGTCGGGTTGAAGGCGGATGCGGCCGAGAAATTTCCGTCCGAGCTGTCCGGAGGGATGATCAAGCGAGCGGCGCTCGCCCGGGCGCTGGCGCTCGATCCCGACATCCTCTTCCTGGACGAGCCGACGTCGGGCCTCGACCCGATCGGCGCGGGCGAGTTCGACGAATTGATGATGACCTTGCAGAAGTCGCTAGGCCTCACGGTGTTCATGGTGACCCATGATCTCGACAGCCTGTTCACGACCTGCGACCGCATCATCGCGCTCGGCGAGGGCAAGGTGATCGCCGACGGCCCTATCTCCGCCATGCTTGCCTCGGATCATCCCTGGCTGAAATCCTATTTCCATGGCAAACGTGGCCGGTCCGCCATTCAGAGCCAAGGGAGGCTCGCACTCGTGAAGGACGGGGATGGAAACTCGCGCTAAATTCGCCCTGATCGGATTGTTCACCATCTGCGTGATCGCAGCCTCCTTCGGATTCGTCTTCTGGTTCTCGGGATCGCGGGGGGGAGCCAAGCTGAAGACCTACCAGGTGGTGTTCGATACGCCGGTGACCGGCCTTTCGCAGGGCGGTTCCGTGCTGTTCAACGGCATAAGGGTCGGCGACGTCACGGAGCTGAGCGTCCACCCGCGCGATCCGAGGCTGGTCGTGGCGCGCGTCGACATCGCGCCCGAGATTCCGATCAAGGTCACGACCAAGGCGAGGCTCGAGTTCTCGGGGCTGACGGGCGTCGCCTCGATCCAGATTTTCGACAGCGATCCGAGGTCGGCCGATTTGAAGCCGAAGCAAGAGGAGACGTTTCCGACGTTACGGGCGGTTCCCTCTCCGAACCTGCAGAGCGTGCTCGAGACCTTGCAGACCGACGGCAAGCATGCCGACGAGATCTTGCTGCGGGTCAACCAGATCGTCGCCGAGAACCAGGCGCCGATCGGCCGCATCATCGCCAATGTCGAGAAGCTGTCCGCGGCGCTGGACGCCGAGAAGATCAACTCCGCCGTCGACAATATAGCGGCCATTGCCGCCAAGCTCGATGTCGACAAGATCAACCATGCGATCTCATCGATCGATACGGTCGTGAGCTCGCTCGACGTCAGCACGGTCAATCATACGCTTAAAAGCGTCGACAGCTTCGCGACGGCGCTGGCCGACAATTCCGACAATCTGCGCATCTTTGCCAAGGATGCGGTCGAGCTCGTCGACAAGCTGAAGGGAACCGCTTCGGATATCGACGCCGTGGTCACTTCGAACGCGCCCGCATTCCACGATGCGGTCGCCAATCTCGACAAGGTTCTCGCGAGCATCGACGCTCAGAAGGTTGGCCGCACGCTCGACAGCCTCGATAAATTCTCGACGACGCTCGGCAACCATTCCGAAGAGGTCGGCGATTTCATCAAGAGCGCCGATACCTTCGCCAAGGCGCTCGCCGACAATTCCGACAATGTCCGCCTCCTCGCCAAGGATGCGGTCGATCTCGTCGACAAACTGAAGGGAACCGCTTCGGATATCGATGCCGTGGTTACCTCGAATTCGGGCCCCTTTCATGATGCCGTCGCCAATCTCGACAAGATCCTGGCGAGCGTCGACACGGCGAAGCTCAGCCGCACGCTCGATGGCCTCGACAAGTTCTCGACGACGCTCGGCAACCATTCGGACGAGGCGGGCGACTTCATCAAGGACGCGCGGGACCTCGCCGCGAGCCTCAATCGCGTCTCTGCTCAGGTCGAGGCCTTCATGTCATCGGGTGCGCCCGGCTCGCTGACGCGCAGCCTCGCCAACGTCGAGGACATCACCAAACATATCGACGGCACCAAGCTCGGCGAGGGTCTCGACAATGTGGAGAAGTTCGCGAAGTCGCTTGGAGACAATACACCGCGCGTCGACGCGATCGCCAAGAACGCCAATGAGCTTTTCGCCAAGCTCAATACCAGCGCCGACAAGGTCGACGACATCCTGAAAGGTGTGAACAACCTCGTGAACTCGCCGGACGGCAAGAGCGCCTTCACCGAGTTTGCCGAAGCCTCGCGCTCCGTGCGCAAGCTTGCCGACGATCTCGACAAACGTTCAGCGGAGCTGTTCGTCAACCTCAACAAGTTTTCAGGGTCCGGATTGCGCGATATCCAGCAATTCGCCGTTGATGGACGGCGCACGCTCGGCGATATAAGCCGCACGCTGCAGGGAGTTCAGCGAAATCCACAACAATTCATTTTCGGCGGCAAGGCTTCGCTGCCGGAATACGGCAATTGAGCGGCTTATGATGGCAGGGGAAGGGGCATGAGCGATCCACCGCATCGATTGGCGGGCGGCGCGCGAAACTTGCGGTCGATCGCGAGCCTGCTCGCGGCGAGTCTCGGGCTCGCGGCGATTCTTGGGCTCGCCGCCTGTGGCGGGGGGCCGCCGCCGGCTACGTTCGATCTCGCGCAACACCAGCCGGCGGCGAAGGGGCTGCATTTGAGGCGCCAACTCGTCGTAGCCGAACCCACGGCGCTCCAGCCGCTCGATTCCGACCACGTGCTCGTGCGCCGTCCGGACGGCACGCTGGCGACGCTCGCGCATGCCCAATGGTCCGACCGGCTGCCCCCGCTCGTCCAAAGCAGGATCGTCCAGGCATTCGAGAATGCAGGCGCGGTCGGGCGCGTGGGCCCCTTCGGCGGAACGATTTCCGCGGATGTGACGCTCGATGTCGAGATCCGCGAGTTCGAGGTCGATGTCGGGGCGGGGCAAGGCAAGGTCGAGCTCGCCGCGAGGCTCGTTAGGTCCGCCTCCGGACAGATCATCGCGGCGCGCATCTTCCAGACCAGCGCCGCAGGGGCGGGCGAAGGCCCCTCCGCAGCCGCATCGCTCGATCAGGCGCTTGGCCAGGCTTTGGGCGACCTCACTCGCTGGGCCGCAACGCATCTGTGATGCTCGGGCTCGAGAGCCATGGGCGCTATTCGAGCCGGCCTGCCGCATGGGCGAGGATGGTGTAGACCTTGCCCGTGTCCGAGGTGAGATAGCCGCGCTGAGTCGCCGGGTCTCGCGCCACCTCCGACAACAGCCTCTCGAACTCCTCGACATAGCGGTCCGCCGTGTGGCGGAACTCCTGGTCGCGACGATATTTGCGCCTGATCTCGTCGAACATCTGCTGTCCCTGGGTCGTGTACATGGCGCGGTTGAACACGTTGTGCTCACCTTGCTGGTAGCGATCCCACATCTGGGCCGCGACATCGTGGTCGATCATGCGGGCGATATCGACCGCGATCGTGTCGAGGGACGCAAGCGTCGTCTGGCCGGAAGCGCCTTGGCCAGCCGTGCTTTGTCCAGAAGACCTTTGTCCCGAAGCACTTTGTCCAGGAGCATTTGGGCCGGGCGCGCTCGGAGCAGGGAGGCTCTGGCCAAGGCTGCTCTGACCGGGGCTGCTCCGGCCAGACGCGCTTCGCCCGGACGGGCTCAGGCCAGAAGCACTCGGACCATGAGCGACTTGGCCCGAAGCGACTTGGCCCGAAGCGACCTGGCCTGAAGCGACTTGGCCTGAAGCGACCTGGCCTGAAGCGGCTTGGCCCGAAGCGGCTTGGCCTGAAGCGGACTGGCTCGCAACTATCGCTGCCGGCGCCTGCGCGCGATTTGTGGAGGGGGGCAGGGGCTCTTCGCGCGATGCACGCGACAGAAGATCCGTCAGCCAGCCGCCGCGCTGCAAGCCGTCTTGCCGGAGTTCTGCCTCCTGGCGTCGGTCCCTGGGCGCGGGTTGCGCAGGGACGGCCGAATAGCTCGGCGTGACGGGACGACGCGTCGGCTGTGCCTCCACGGGGGTCGTTCGGCCGGTCGTCGCGATCGCCCGCGGCGCCGGCGCCGTCAAGGCTTGGGCGGGAAGAGCTTCCCGCTGTTGCACGGTAGCGCCCATGGTCGGCTCGGCCGCGTCGAAATTCGACGCCGAGCGGGTTGCGATGGCGCTCAGCTCGTTCAGCACCTTGATCTGCTCGCCGACGACACGACGCATCTCGCCCGCCGAAGCTTGGGTTTCGCGGGGCAGCTCGACGAGCCCACGATGCAGCTC
>JBIOEK010000023.1:0-17222 GCA_044445925.1 Hyphomicrobiales bacterium | reverse complement strand
GGGGTCGAAGACCCCACACCCAGACCGGCGGTCGGAGGCGACCGGCTTACACTCGTTCTCCACGAGTGGACGCGGCTTGAAGCAACGACGGAGCGGGCTTTTTTGGTCTCCTGCCGACCCTCCAAAGGTCGGGTTACCGAAGAGGCTTGTCCTTCTTGCCGGGCGTGCGGAGGAGTTTATTCTCATCCGTTACGTGGGCTACTCGAGCGGACGTTCGATCCGCAGAGTAGTCGCTACGGCGCACCAGCCGGACTTGCCGTCGACCTCGTGTCGATGGTGTGCCCGGTGCGGTTTCTAGGCTCTACCGCATCTCGCGTCTCCATCGCGCGGGGTGAGGCAACCGAGAACCGCAAGCGATCGTTGTCCAAGCTTTGGCTTGGACGAGTTGGTCCACCAAGTGGTCCCGCCGCCCGGGATCGCGCAAGGTCGATGGGTGCTCAAATGACCGAACGGATTCGTGCCTTCCTGCGCGAGCGTCGCGAGGACGCTCCTTGCCTCGTCGTCGATCTCGATGTCGTGGCCGAGAATTATCGCGCCTTCGCGGGCGCCCTGCCGGATACGCGGGTGTACTATGCGGTCAAGGCGAACCCGGCACCGGAAATCCTGAGGCTGCTCGCCGCTCTCGGCTCCTGCTTCGATGCCGCCTCGATCACCGAGATCGAGTCGGTGCTGGCGGCCGGTGCCTCGCCCGAGCGCATCTCCTTCGGCAACACCATCAAGAAGGAGCGCGACATCGCGCGCGCCTTCGAGCTCGGCGTGCGCCTCTTCGCCGTCGATTGCGAGGCCGAGGTCGAGAAGATGGCGCGCGCGGCGCCAGGCTCGCGCGTGTTCTGCCGGCTCCTCGTCGATAATTCGGGGGCGGACTGGCCGCTGTCGCGCAAATTCGGCTGCGACGAGGCGATGGCGATCGAGGTGCTGGAGCACGCCAAGCGCCTCGGGCTCACTCCGCATGGGGTCTCCTTCCATGTCGGCTCGCAGCAGCGCAATCCCAAGATGTGGGACGCGGCCCTCGCCGTCTCGGCGCGCGTCTTCCGCAGCTGCGCCGAGCGCGGCATCCCCCTCGCCATGGTCAATCTCGGCGGGGGCTTCCCGGCGAAATATCTGAAGAAGGTGCCTTCCGTGCGCCTCTATGGCGACACCATCTTCCGCTCGCTCAAGAAGCATTTCGGCAATGCCCTGCCCGAGACCGTGATCGAGCCCGGACGAGGCCTCGTCGGCGATGCCGGCATCATCGAGGCCGAGGTGGTGCTCGTATCGCGCAAGTCGAAGGAGGACGAACTGCGCTGGGTGTATCTCGATATCGGCAAGTTTGGCGGCCTCGCCGAGACTGCCGACGAGGCGATCCGCTACGTGATCCGCACCGAGCGCGACGGCGACCGCAAGGCTGCCTGCGCGCTCGCCGGCCCGACCTGCGATTCCGTCGATGTGCTCTACGAGAAGGAGCCCTATTGGCTGCCGATCAGCCTCGAGGTCGGCGACAAGGTGTTGATCGAGGGCACGGGCGCCTATACGACGACCTATTCGTCGGTCGGCTTCAACGGTTTTGCGCCGCTGAAGCAATATGTGATCTGATGCCGGCGGGGGGCTGGCTCGGAGCGACAAGCGCCATGATCAGGCTCACGGTCCTCATCCTCGCTTTGCTGTTCGAGACGGGAGCGGCGTTCGCAAGCTCGCCGCCCAGCCTCGACGTAAAGGCGACCTGCCGTCGCGCCCAGCCCCTCTCCTCCTCCGAGAAGAGTGCCTATCAGAGCTGCATCAACGACGAGACCGACGCGCAGAAGGAGCTGATCAAGACCTGGTCGAGCTTCGGAGCCGGCCCGAAAACGACTTGCGTGCAGGAGACCAAGATCGGCGGGGCGCCGAGCTATGTCGAGCTGCTCACCTGCCTCCAGCTCGACAAGCAGGCGGCCGAGGCCTCGCGCGAAAACAGGAAGGCGCTGAAGATGCCGACGGCCAAGCCCGAACCTCCCAAGACCGTTCCGCCGCCGAAATAGCGCTTGTACCGGGCGGTCCCGACGAGGCGGCGATTTGTCCTTTCGGCGAAGTTCCGTGGCGGCCACGCCCGCTCGCCGGGCGTGCGCGCGTCACCGTTGCACTTTCCATGGGCCCGTCTTTGCGGCATGAGAGCCTCGCTGCAACGCAGGGAGCCTCTTTGTCCATGACCACCTCCGCCCAATCCGACCTGGCCAATTCCGCCCGCGTCACGGGCTCCATGGGGCCGCGTTTCCAGGAAATCCTCACCCCCGAAGCGCTCGCTTTCCTGGCGGCATTGCACGTCAAGTTCGATGCAAGGCGCAAGAGCCTGCTCGAGGCGAGGCTGGCGCGGCAGGCGCGTTTCGACGCCGGCGAGATCCCCGACTTCCTGCCCGAGACTAAGCCGATCCGCGACGGCGAATGGAAAGTGGCGCCCATCCCGGCCGACCTCCTCGACCGGCGCGTCGAGATCACCGGTCCCGTCGACCGCAAGATGATCGTCAATGCGCTCAACTCCGGCGCCAAGGTGTTCATGGGCGATTTCGAGGACGCCACCTCACCGAGCTTTGCCAATATCATCGAAGGCCAGATCAACCTCAAGGACCGCTGGGCCGGCAAGATCGACTTCACCGACAAGGTTTCGGGCAAGGCCTATGCCTTGTCGAAGCACCCGGCCATCCTCCTGGTGCGGCCGCGCGGCTGGCATCTGCCGGAGAGCCACATCACGGTCGCAGGCGAGGAGATGTCCGGCGCCCTCGTCGATTTCGGGCTTTACGTCTTCCACAATACGCGGGCGACGCTGGCCGCGGGGACCGCGCCTTATTTCTACCTGCCGAAGATCGAGAGCCATCTCGAGGCGCGGCTCTGGGACGATGTGTTCTCGCATGCGCAAGCCTTGCTCGGCGTCGCGCGCGGCACCTTCAAGGCGACCATCTTGATCGAGACGCTGCCGGCCGCCTTCGAGCTCGATGAGATCCTCCACGAGATGCGCGATCATATCGTGGGGCTCAATTGCGGCCGCTGGGACTACATCTTCTCCTTCATCAAGCGGGTCGGGAAGCAGAGCCGCTTCCTGACGCCCGATCGCGGCGCGATGACCATGGGGGCGGCCTTCCTGCGCGCCTATTCGCTCCTGGTGATCAAGACCTGCCATCGGCGCGGCGCCTTCGCCATGGGGGGCATGGCCGCCCAGATCCCCGTGAAGAACGACCCCGTCGCCAACGACACGGCCTTTGCCAAGGTGCGCGCCGACAAGGAGCGTGAGGCCAAGGACGGTCATGACGGAACCTGGGTCGCCCATCCCGATCTCGTGCCTGTCGCCACCGAGGTCTTCGACAAGCTGATGCCGCAGGCAAACCAGCTCGACGAGCTGCGCGCGGATGTGACGGTGACGCGCGACATGATGCTCGAAGTGCACAAGGGCGAGCGCACCGAGACCGGGCTAAGGGAGAATATCCGCGTCGGCGTGCAATATATCGAGGCTTGGCTGCGCGGGCGCGGCGCCGTGCCGCTCTACAACCTGATGGAGGACGCGGCCACGGCCGAGATCAGCCGGGCCCAGATCTGGCAATGGCTCTACCACAGGGCCAAGCTCGCCGATGGTCGCGAGGTCACGTCCGACCTGTTCAAGAGCGTGATGGCCGACGAGATGGCGAAGCTGCGCTCGACGCTCGGCGCCGACCTCTATGGCAAGGGCCGGTTCGCGGAGGCCGAGAGGTTGTTCGCGGAGATGTCGCTCGCGCCGCGATTCGAGGAGTTCCTGACGCTTTCGGCCTACAAGCTGCTGCGCTGAGCAAGCACCTAATCGGGCCCAAACGTGTGAATGCGTAGGCGCGCGAATCCGACCTCCGAGCGTGTCGAGCTCATCGTTCCTGTTGCGTTCTATCGCAGCTCGACTATCATGTCCCCTCCCCAAATGTTGACAGGCCCTAGCTAGCGCGCATCGCTCGGCTGGGGGCCGTCGTGACCTTCGCAGATGATGAAGTCGCCATCCGCGACCGGAGGCTGGCGAAAGCTCGCCGCGTGCTGGTATTCGGGAGAGTTCCAGCAGGCTAGCGCAGCCTCGTAGCTCGCGAACTCGATCACGACATTGCGAGCCCGCATCGCGCCCCCGACGCATTGCGTCTTGCCGCCGCGCACCAAGAAGCGTGCGCCATATTTCTTGAACGGGATGGCGTTTGCGGCGAAATACGCCTTGTAGGCCTCAGGGTCATGCACATCGACCCGCGCGATCCAATAGCCCTTCGGCATTGCGGCTTCCTCGTTTGGTGGTCGGCCGGGCTGAAGGCCCGAGCGCGGGCTCGAAGCGCCCCCGCCGAGCATCCGGTCCGGCCCCTGCGGCGGCATCGTTCGCGCCGCTCGCTTAGCCAGTCGGAACCGTCTATAACGCCTGCGTCAGAGCAACGACAAGCGGCCGAATGATGGCATCTGAGATGTTGGATTGAGCATGCTTGTCGAAGGGTTGGAAGCGAGCTTGTGCGGACGAGGCCTCGACGATCCCGCGTTCCGAGACGCATGTGACGCGCCGCCACCCGTCTGACATCCGCCGATGAGCGCTCAAGCCTCTAGACGACCGATGAGGCTTGCGGCCGAGGTCGGCGCACTCGGCGTGGTGTTCGGGGATATCGGCACCTCGCCGCTCTACGCGTTCAAGACCGCGCTCGCGGCGCTCGGCGCGACGCAGCCTTCGGTCGAGGACATCCTCGGACTTCTCTCGCTCGTGGTCTGGGCGCTGACCCTATCGGTGACGCTGAAATACGTCACGGTCGTGCTGCGCGCCGACAATGACGGGGAGGGCGGCATCCTGGCCCTCATCACGCTCCTCAACCTGCATCGCTCGACGGTCCTTGCCAAGCGCGTCTTGCTTGGGATCGGCCTGTTCGGCGCCGCCATGCTGTTCGGCGACGGCATGCTGACGCCTGCCATCTCAGTCTTGGCGGCCGTCGAAGGCCTGCGGGTGTTCACACCCTCGATGCAGTCGCTGATCGTGCCGCTCACCGTCGGCATCCTGCTCGCCCTGTTCGCCAGCCAGCGTTTCGGCACCGAAGGCATCGGGCGCTTCTTCGGCCCGGTGATGCTGATCTGGTTCGCGACGATCGGCACGTTCGGCATCATCGAGATGAAGCAAGACCCCACGGTGCTCCTGGCGCTCAACCCCCTCTACGGGATCAAGCTCTTGATGAACCATACGCTGCTCGCCGGCGAGATTCTGGGAGCCGTGTTCCTGGTGCTGACGGGAGGCGAGGCGCTCTACGCCGATCTCGGGCATTTCGGCCGCAAGGCCATCTCGCGGGCCTGGCTGCTGGTGGCGATGCCGGCGATCATGCTCAATTATTTCGGGCAGGGCGCGCTCGTGCTTTCCCACCCGTCTGCCGCCGCCAACCCGTTCTACGAGCTCGTGCCCAAATTCGCCGGCACCGCCATGGTGGTGCTGGCGACCGCGGCCACCATCATCGCCAGCCAGGCGATCATCACCGGCTCCTTCAGTCTGGCGAAGCAGGCGGTCGAGATCGGTTATCTGCCGCCGATGGGCATGCGCTATACCTCCCACCATACGCAGGCGCATGTGGTGGTGCCGCGCGTCAACCTGTTCCTCGGCATCGGCACGCTCGGCATCGTCGTGGGCTTCGGCTCCTCCGACAGCCTCGCCTCGGCCTATGGGATCGCCGTCTCGATCGCCATGATCACCACGACCATCCTGCTCGTCGCCGAGATCCGTCGCTCCTGGAAGTGGAGCCCGCCCTTCGTCTATGCGCTCGGCGTCGGGCTGCTCGCGGTCGACGTGCCGTTCTTCCTCGCCAATCTGAGCAAGATCCGCGACGGGGGATGGTTGCCGCTCAGCATCGGGCTCATCATCATCTTCTTGATGGCGAGCTGGCGGCGCGGCGTGATCCGAGTCGTCGAGGAGCAGATGCGCCTGTCGGAACCGCTCGACGCCTTCGCGAGGCGCGAGGCGCGGGCCACGAATTTCCGCTCGCCGCGCCCGGCGATCTTCCTGTCGCGCGCCGGAGCCATGGCGCCCGTGGCGATGGCGCGGCTCTACGAGCTCCTCGATATGAGCTTCGAGAAGGTGGTCATCGCCTCGGTCTGGATCGCCTCGCGCCCGCGCGTGCCGGTGAGCGAGCGCGTGGTGCTCACAACGCTCGACGAAAGGTTGATAAGGGTCGATCTGCGCTATGGCTACATGCAGGCTGTCAACGTGCCCTCGATCCTCGCCCCGGCGCTGCGGCGGGCGGGGCTCGAGCCTGAGGAAGCCGTCTACATCATCGGGCATGAGCGCATCCTCGCCCCCGAAGGCATCGGCGGCTTCAGCGACCTGACGGCCCATGTCTTCGCCTTCCTGGCGCGCAACGCCGAGCGGGCGGTCGATCGCTTCGACCTGCCGCGCCGGCGCACGCTCGAGATCGGCTACACCGTGAAGCTGTGACGGGCAGAACAGGCGCAAATCGGTCCTGTCACGGAGAGATCGTCAATTGTGAGCTATGCTGATGATCGGAATGGCGACGCATTTCGTCGCAGGCCCAAATCTCGGATTGCGCGCCTTCTCCAAGCCTTCTCGATGAGGCGCGCGAAGTCCGGGAGCGGCAGCCGGGGCCGGATCAGGAATCTTGGCTATCAATCGTCTCGGGGAGGGAAGCGCTCGACATGGTTGCGATGACACGACAGGAAATTTGGGCAACGCGAATGCGCGGGCTGTGGGACAGCCCGGCATCGGGCGCGTTCGCCGCCACCCTGCTCATCGTCTGCGTGGAGGCGCTTCTCGGCGCTCCCCTCGTCCTGCCGGCAATCGCGGGCCTTGCGGTTGCCGCCATCGCGGTCCTGGCGCGCCCGCACGACAAGAATCGAATGGCGGCCGAGATCGCCCAGTCGCAAGAGACCGTGCGGGCGGGAATCCAAGCTATCCTTTCCGGCATCGCCGATGCCGTGGTCGTGCTCGATCCTCAGGGCAATGTGTCGATGTTCAACGCCCAGGCAAAGACGGCGCTGCCGCAGATCGGCATTGGCCGCTCCTCGAGCTTCGCCGTGCGCTCGCCCCAGGTGGTGAGCGCCGTCGAGCGGGTGCTGCGCGAGGGCGCGGTCGCCGAGACCGAGTTCCACGAGAAGGTTCCGGTGGAGCGCAGCTTCGAGGTTCGCGCCACGCCGGTTCGGATCGACGCGGCGCCGATCTCGTCCACGAACCCGCCGACCGACATCGTCATGCTGTTTCGCGACGTGACGGCGGCCCGCAGGCTCGAGCGCATGCGTGTCGATTTCGTCGCCAATGCGAGCCACGAATTGCGCACGCCCCTGGCGTCGCTCTACGGCTTCATCGAGACGATCGAAGGGCCGGCGCGCAACGATCCAGCGGCCCAGACGCGCTTCCTCGCCATCATGCGCGAGCAGGCGCGGCGGATGTCGCGCTTGATCGATGATCTGCTTTCGCTGTCGCGCATCGAATTGAAGGAGCATGTCCAGCCGACCGATGAGGTGAGGCTCGACACTGTCCTGCACGAGGTGATCGACACGCTCTCTCCGCTCGCGTTCGAATGCAAGACGCAGATCGATGCGGAGGGCATGGGCAAGGTGATGGTGGCCGGCGACCGCGACGAGCTCATTCGCGTCTTCGAGAACCTGATCGAGAACGCCGTGAAATACGGGCAGTCCGGAGGGCGGGTGGAAGTGTCGCTCGCCGAAAAGGAACGCACCGTGAGCGTCACCGTGCGCGATTACGGGCCCGGCATCGCGCCCGAGCATCTGCCGCGCCTGACCGAGCGCTTCTATCGCGTCGACGTCGTGGAAAGCCGGCAGAAAGGCGGGACGGGGCTCGGATTGGCGCTCGTCAAGCATATCCTCAAGCGACACAAGGCTCGACTCAACGTGCGCAGCGAGCTCGGCGCGGGAGCAAGCTTCGAGGTCGTGTTCCCGAAGCAGGCCGGCACTTGAGAAGAGCGTTCGGGCCCTGGCCGGGTGACAAGCACTGTCATCTTGATGTCATAGCCGCGTTATAATTCGACATTGGCGTCCGATCCGTTATTTGGGCCTCGGACTTGCCACCGGGGAGCGTGACGCGGAGACCAAGATGGCGGATCACATCGTTCGTGCCTTCGACGCCGACCTCGATGCGCTGGGGCGTGGCGTGGCCGAGCTCGGGGGCTTGGCCGAATCCATGACAACGCGGGCGATCGAGGCCCTGGTGCGTCAATCTCCCGCCATGGCGAACGAGGTGATCGCTCTCGATTCGCGGCTCGACGCGCTGCAGCAGGAGATCGAGGAGAAGGCGGTCCTGACCATCGCGAGACGCCAGCCCCTCGCGGTCGACCTGAGAGCCGTGATCGCGGCGATCCGCGTGACCCATGATCTCGAGCGGATCGGGGATCTCGCCAAGAACATCTGCAAGCGCGTCCTCGCCATCACGGGGCTGGTCCAGGCGCCCAAGCTCGTCAAGGGCGTCGAGCATCTTTCGCAGCTGGTGCTCACGCAGCTGAAGGACGTCCTCGACGCCTATGTCGAGCGTAACGCCGAAAAGGCCCTCGATGTCTGGCAGCAGGATGAGAACATCGACGCGCTCTATACGTCACTGTTTCGTGAGCTCCTCACCTATATGATGGAAGATCCGCGCAATATCGGCGTCTGTGCCCATCTTCTTTTCTGCGCCAAGAATATCGAGCGCATGGGGGACCATGCGACGAATATCGCCGAGAACGTCTATTATCTCGTGACCGGCAGCAAGCTCCTGGTCGAGCGCGTCAAGGCCGATACGACGAGCCTCGAAAGGCCGACGAGCCTCACATGACGGCATCCGGCGGGCGACGGAAGGCCCTATGAAACCTCGGGTCATGATCGTCGAGGACGACGACGCGATCGTCGTGCTCTTGACCTACAACATCGAGGCGGAGGGCTTCGAGGTCGAGGCGGTGACGCGCGGCGACGAGGCGGATTTGCGGTTGAAGGAGCGCGTTCCCGATCTCCTGATCCTCGACTGGATGTTGCCCGGCCTGTCCGGTATCGAATTGTGCCGGCGGCTGAGGCTACGCGAGCAATCGGCGAAGCTGCCGATCATCATGCTCACCGCACGCGGGGAGGAATCCGAGCGTGTGCGCGGCCTCATCGTGGGCGCCGACGATTATGTGGTGAAGCCGTTTTCGGTCAGCGAGCTCGTCGCAAGGGTGAAGGCGCTGCTGCGCCGCTCCTTGCCGCACCAGTCCATCAACCTGTTCAAGGCGGCCGATCTCGAGCTCGACCGCGAAAGGCGGCGCGTCTTCCGTTCCGGCAGCGAGATCCATCTCGGCCCGACCGAATTCAATCTCCTGGCCTTCCTCATGAGCGTTCCGGGGCGCATCTACAGCCGCCAGCAATTGCTGAATGCCGTCTGGGGACAGGATGCCTATATCGACGAACGCACCGTCGACGTTCATGTCGGACGGTTGCGCAAGGTCCTGAATCAAGGCGGACTGCGCGACCCGATCCGCACGGTGCGCGGTGGGGGCTACGGCTTCGACGAGACTTTCAACGCCAAGGGGGCGTGAGGCGAAGACGCAGGTTCAATGGCGCTTGCGATCGGGCGCTTGCTGATAGGCCAAGCGCCCATGCGGGAGACAATAGGGCACCGACGGATCGCATTTCGTGCCACAATAGCGAAATTCGGGCGCCAGCGGATCCCCGAGCGGCCAGCGGCACATATTGTCGCGCAGCTCGGTGATCGTCACCCGTTCGGAAATCGGGATCACCACGGCTTGCGGCTGCACTGCGGTTTCATAGTCTTCGGCGATCACGACTTCCCTCACCATCAAGGTATTGCCGCGCAGGGCGACGGTCTTCTGCGTCGTATGGGTGGCAGCGATCCTCTTGGGACGCGCCGCCGCCCCCGTGGATGCCGTCGGCTTGGCGCGACCCGAAAGGCCAAGCCGATGTACCTTTCCAATCACGGCATTGCGCGTGATGCCGGCGCCGAGCTGCGCAGCGATGCGGCTGGCGCTGATCCCGTCCTGCCACAATTTGCATAGAAGCTCGACGCGTTCCCCATCCCAGGACATCGCTATCTCCTTCAGTCGGAATCCTCTTCGCGTCGGTCGAGGCCTAACGACCGTCGCAGGCGTGACGATTTCGGTGAATCTATGAACACCCACGATATCTCGTGGCTGATGGCGGGGACGCTACACTAGCGCTTGAATCGCCCGCAAGAGTCTAAAGGGTGAACACCGCACTTTCTCAACAGCTGCGTGAGCGCCGATCCGGGCATCGCGCAGCGCAGCTTCGGTTGCGCCAGGGCTAGGAAGCGTCCATCAGGGACGGGGCGCTGCCGCAGCGCCCGCCGCCGCAGCGCCCACCGCCGCAGCGCCCACTTGGCCCGCAATACCGTCCTCCTCCATGCTCGCGCGCTCCCTCCTCCTCATCGCCCCCCGCCGCAGGCCCCTCGCGCAGCCGCGGGCCCGATGCGGGCAAACGCAGAAGCGGCTCGTCGCCCCATGAGCAGGGCCTTCGCGCTCGCCGTCCTCGCGGTTGGCCTGCTCTCCGCCATGGACGCGGCGATCAAGGGGCTGGCGACCGCCTTCTCGACCCCGCAGATCGCCCTCCTGCGCTTCGTCTTCGGCTCGCTCGCTATCCTCGTCGTGACCGCCATCGTGCGCCCGCCGCGTCCGCGTTTCGAGACGATCCTCGCCAATAGCTGGCGTGCCGGGCTCGGGGTCGTGACCTCGCTCACCTTCTACTTCGCGCTGGGCCGCCTGCCGCTCGCCGAGACGCTCGCCTTGGCCCTGCTTTCGCCCTGCTGTACGGTGCTGTTTGGAGCGCTCCTGCTGCGCGAGCGCGTCGGGCGGCCCATCGTCGTCGCGCTGCTCATCGGCCTTCTCGGCATGCTGACGATCGTCGCGCCGAAGCTCGGCGGCGCCGATGCCTCGGTCGCGGCGCTCGAGGGCGCGGTAGCCGTGCTGGTCTCGACGCTCACCTATTCCTTGTCGCTCGTGCTGTTGCGCTCGCGCGCCACGCGCGATCACCCGACAATCATCGTGGCGGTGCAAAATATCGGCTCCGTGCTAATCCTCGGCAGCCTCGCCCCTTTTGCGCCGGCGGGGCTCTGGCAGCCGCTCGGCTTGCCGGATCTCGTCAACTTCGCGGGGGTGGGCCTTCTCGGCATCGGCGGGCATCTGGTGATCGCCAAGGCCTATTCGTTGGCGCCTGCCGCCCGCATGGCGCCCGCCGATTACACGGCACTCGTCTACGCCTCGGTCTTCGGCTATGTCTTCTTCGCCGAGACTCCCGCCTGGACGACGGTCGTGGGCGCGCTCCTGATCATGGCAAGCTCGCTCGCCGCGACTAGGCGTTAGGTGAAAAGTCGCGAGGCCATCTGGGCCTCAAGGTCACCTGGTGATAAGGCTGCCCGCCGGAAGAGGCAGGCCACCGCCGGCTTGCCGGCGGCAGGACCGGGGAGCTCTCTTGCCGGAAGAGCCGCGGCATTTTTGGATGGCGTCGCCGGCTGAAACTCGTTAGGGCTTCCGGCCGAGGCAAAGCGGGCGCGACCCCGGCGTCCGTCTCCGAGCTTGTGAGAATGCATTCCGCATGAGCGATATTTTCCGCGAGGTCGACGAGGATGTGCGGCGCGACCAGTTCGAGCAGCTCTGGAAGCGACATGGCAATCTCATCGTCGGGGCGGTGCTGCTCGTCATCCTGGCTGCGGCCGGCTGGCAGCTTTACGGCCATTTTCGGGTGAAGCAGGAAGAGCGCGCTTCCGCCAAGTTCCAGGCCGCGATCGAGATGTCGGAAGCCGGCCAGAGCAGCGAGGCCGAGCAGCTGCTCGCCAGCATCATGAAGAAGGGTCCGGCGGGCTATGCGTCATTGGCGCGCTTTCGCGAAGCGGCCGAGACCGGCAAGCGCGATGCGGCCGCTGGCGTGACGCTCTATGACGCGCTCGGGGCGGACGCCGATATCGGGTCGGCGCTGCAAGGTCTGGCGCAGCTGCGCGCCGCCATGCTGCTCTCCGACAGCCTTTCTGCGACCGATCTGACCAAGCGGCTCGATCCGCTCACCGGGGCCGCAAGCCCGTGGCGCAATCTCGCCCGGGAATTGCTCGGTCTCGCCGAGCTGAAGGCCGGCGATTTCGAGGCGGCAGGGCGCCATTTCGACGCCGTCATCACCGATCCCGAGACGGCGCCTGGCCTGCGC
This sequence comes from Hyphomicrobiales bacterium, assembly GCA_044445925.1. Taxonomy (GTDB): domain Bacteria; phylum Pseudomonadota; class Alphaproteobacteria; order Rhizobiales; family Beijerinckiaceae; genus GAS188. Next base: position 5,111 of record JBIOEK010000023.1, on the reverse strand, counting down.
CGGCGCGTCGAGGTTTATCTCGGCCTCATCAAGGCGGGCCCGCTGCCGGCGAAGTCGTGAGACGAGGTCTTCTGGCGCCAGCCGAGATATGCGAGCCAGAAGCGATGCACCGATCGATGCGGCCCTTTCGCCGCTAGCGAAGCCTCGCTCGGGGGCGGATGCGCGGCCAATATGTCGTTGCAAAGGCCGACGCAGGAATCGCAGATGAAGACCTTCGGCCCGGCAATCAAGCGCATTACCTCACTGTCGGGCTTGCCGCAGAATGAACAGGCCAGCTTGCTTCTCATGAGAGATCTCCTCGAGCCCATGATAGCCTGTCCCGGGCCCCGGGCACAGGCACAACCTTTCGATGCGACATGACGCGCCCCGCTCCATCACTCTACGCCGATCCGGCCTGGTGCGAGGCGCAATATAACCCGCGCGGCGCGGTACCGAACGCGCCCGAGATCTATGCGCGTTGGCCGATATTGTCGCAGCGCCTTAGAGCCGAGCTGCCGCATGAGGCGAATATCAGATATGGGGCGCATGCCAGGGAGGTGATGGACGTGTTCCACGCGCCGCATGCGCGCGGCGCCTTGGTCTTCATCCATGGCGGCTATTGGCGCGGCTTCTCGAAGGATGATTTCTCCTTCCTGGCGCAAGCGCTGGTCGAGGCCGGCATCTCGGTCGCCATGCCGAGCTATCCGCTCTGCCCGGAGGTGACGCTGAAGGATATTGCGCAAAGCTGCAGGCGCGCCATCGTGAAGCTGTGGCGGGAGGCGCTTTCCTCTTCCGAGCGCGCCAAGCTCGTGGTTTGCGGCCATTCGGCCGGGGGCTATCTCACTGCGGCTCTGTTCGCGACCGATTGGGCCGATTACGGCCTGCCACCGACGCCGTTTTGCGGGGGCTTGTCGATCTCGGGCGTCTTCGAGCTCGAGCCTCTCGTCAACACCACCATGAATACGGGCATCAGGCTCAGCGTCGAGGAGGCGCGCGCCTGGAGCCTGCACGAGACCTGCCCGCATGTGGCGGCGCCCCTGGTTCTGACCGTGGGCGAGGAGGAATCGCAAGAGTTCCATCGCCAGAGCGCCCAGCTCGCCGCCGCCTGGCCGGAAATCTGCCGGGCTCCCGTCAGCGTCCCGGGGCGGCATCATTTCGACGTGGTCGAGGAGCTCGGTCGCGCCGGCACGCCGGTATTCGGGCAGGCCATGGCGCTGTTGCGGTGACGGCGGCCACGGGCGATGCGACCAGCTTGGCCGACAAGGCCCTGGCGAAGCGTCCCGGCGCCGCGAGCTTGACCCTCGCCGCCCCCTCTGCCACCAGACCGCAGGCCGCCGAATGACGGACCGATAGGCAAGAGTGACCGCGCAAGAGTGACTGCGGAGGAGAGCTGACATGACCCGCGAGGTGTTCATCTGCGAAGGCGTGCGCACGCCGATCGGCCGCTTCGGCGGGGCGCTCGCCAGGCTGCGCACAGATGATCTCGCGGCCCAGCCGATCAAAGCGCTGATGGCGCGTCTGCCGAAGGCCGATTGGGGCAAGCTCGACGAGGTCGTCTATGGCTGCGCCAACCAGGCGGGCGAAGACAACCGCAACGTGGCGCGCATGGCGCTCCTGCTCGCGGGGCTGCCTTATTCGACGGCGGGCTCGACCATCAACCGCCTCTGCGCCTCGGGTCTCGACGCGGTGGGGCTCGCGGCCCGCGCCATCCGCTCGGGCGAAGCCGATTTCATGATCGCGGGCGGGGTCGAATCGATGTCGCGCGCCCCTTTCGTCATGGGCAAGGCGGAGCAGGCCTTCCAGCGTTCGGCCGAGATTTTCGACACCACGATCGGTTGGCGCTTCGTCAACCCGAAGATGCAGGCGCAATATGGCGTCGATTCCATGCCGGAGACCGGCGAGAACGTCGCCGAGTTGTTCCAGATCTCGCGCGCCGATCAGGATGCCTTCGCACTGCGCAGCCAACAACGCGTCGCGAAAGCCCAGGCCGACGGCTTTTTCGACGGCGAGATCGTGCCGGTCGAGGTGCCGGGCGGTCGCGGCGGTCCGCTCAGCGTGGCCAAGGACGAGCATCCGCGCGCCGATACAACGCTCGACCAGCTGGCCAAGCTGAAGCCCATCGTTCGCAAGGACGGCGCGGTGACCGCCGGCAACGCTTCCGGCGTCAATGACGGCGCCTGTGCCATGATCCTGGCGAGCGAGCAGGCCGTGAAGGAGCATGGCCTCACGCCGAAGGCGCGGGTGCGCGGCATGGCGGCGGCGGGCGTGGAGCCGCGCATCATGGGCATCGGACCGGTGCCGGCGACCCATAAGCTCAGCCAGCGGCTGGGGTTCAAGATCTCCGATATCGACGCCATCGAGCTCAACGAGGCTTTCGCGAGCCAGGCGCTCGCCGTCATGCGCCAGCTGCACCTCCCGGACGACGCCGCGCACGTCAATCCCCAATGGCGGCGCCATCGCGCTCGGCCATCCGCTCGGCGCCTCAGGCGCAAGGCTCGCGCTGACCTTGGCACGCCAGCTGCAAAGGATGGGCGGCAAGCTCGGCCTCGCCACCTTATGCGTCGGCGTCGGCCAGGGTGTGGCGCTCGCGCTCGAACGGGTGCAATAGAACCTCGACGCCCCCGACAGAGGCGCAGGGACGCTGCATCCCGTTGCCGGAACCTGATCCTTCGGCACGATGAGCGCATCGGCCCGCAAATATTGACGAAACGCCGCCTTTGCGCCATGTCGGCGTCATCGCGTGACCACGTCGAACACGGAGAAGGAGCCATGTGGAACCGATGCTGGAACCGATGCGCGCGGCTGATGGCGATGCTTGTCCTGGGGGCGATGCTGTCCCCTTCGCTTGCCTGGTCCAAGAGCGGCAAGGCTGAGGAAGACGGGCCGCCGGCCGTTCAGCTCGGCAAGGAAAAGCTGTTTCCGGTCAATGTGAATTGGGTCGCCGACAGCATTGACGGCAAGCAGCTGTGGAGCGGCGCCGACCGGCCTTCGATCTATATCGACAAGCAATTGCGCCTCAAGGGCTTCGACGGCTGCAACATGTTTTCTCTGACGGCCTATCCGCTCAAGTCGCAAAAGCTCGCCATCGGCCCGCTCGCCGTCGCCAGGCAAACCTGCGACAAGCCCGTCGTCGATGCCGAGCGCAGCTTCCTCAACGCGGTGCGCGGCGCCAAGGAATGGGATATGGAGGGGGCGAATATCCTGATCGTAAAAGGGCTCGGCGGCACGGTGCGCTTCGAGCGCGGGCTCTGAACCAGGGCCCTTAGGAGCTTTTGCACCGGCGGCCTTGGCCGGATCGCAGCTTCGCCGCGACTGAACCTCTCCGCTCGAGCGCGTTCGGGCTGGGCGGAGGTTGAAATCGCGTCGTTCCTGGGGCAAGCCATCGCCTCGACATCAGGTCTTGGGCTTACCCATGAATCCGACCTTCGCCAATCTGCAGACCTCGATCTTCGAGGTGATGTCGCGGCTTGCCCGCGAGCACCAGGCTGTCAATCTCGGCCAAGGCTTCCCCGATGATCCAGGCCCCGAGGATGTGCGCCGCAAGGCCGCCGAGGCGGTGATCTCCGGTTGGAATCAATATCCTCCGATGATGGGCCTTCCCGAGCTCCGCCAGGCGGTCGCGACCCATTATGCCCATCATCACGGCATCGCTTTCGATCCCGACGCCGAGATCATGGTCACCTCGGGCGCCACCGAGGCGCTCGCCGGCGCTCTGCTCGCCTTGATCGAGCCGGGCGACGAGGTGGTGCTGTTCCAACCGATGTATGACGCCTATCTGCCGCTGGTATACCGCGCCGGCGGCGTGGCAAGGCTGGTGCGGCTCACCCCGCCCCATTGGCGCTTCGACGAGGCCATGTTGCGCGCGGTCTTCTCGCCGAGGACCAGGCTGGTGCTGTTCAACAATCCGCTGAATCCGGCCGGCATCGTCTATTCGGCCGAGGATCTCGATCTCCTGGCGCGTTTCTGCACGGAATTCGACGCCATCGCTCTTTGCGACGAGGTGTGGGAGCATGTCGTGTTCGACAACCACCGGCATCTGCCGCTGATCTCGCGCCCCGGCATGCGCGAGCGCACGGTGAAGATCGGCTCGGCCGGCAAGATCTTCTCGCTCACCGGGTGGAAGGTGGGTTTCGTCTGCGCCACCCCGCCCCTGATGCGGGTGCTGGCTAAGGCGCATCAATTCATCACCTTCACCACGCCGCCCAATCTGCAGGTCGCGGTCGCCTACGGGCTCGGCAAGGAGGACGGCTATTTCGCCGGCATGCGGGCAGCCTTCGCGGCGAGCCGCGACCGCTTCTCGCAAGGCCTGACGCGTCTCGGGCTGAAGGTGCTGCCCTGCGAAGGCACCTACTTCCTGAATCTCGACATCGCCGCGCTCGGCGAGAGCGATGATTCGAGCTTCTGCCAACGCCTCGTCAAGGAGCGCGGCGTCGCCGCCATCCCGGTCTCGGCCTTCTATGAGGATGCGCCGGTGAAGACGGTGGTGCGCTTCTGCTTCGCCAAGACCGACGCGACGCTCGATGCCGCCTTGGAGCGCCTTGGAAAGGGGATGTGATCATGCCGAAGCAGGCGCGTCTTTCGGGAGCGGCTTGACCCGCCGGGCGCCTTCGTCGACAAGCTGCGGTCGAGGCAAGCCCTGATGAACGAAGCCATCCGCATCGAGCCCGAGGCCATCATGACGAACGGCGTCGCGCCGCGTCATCGCACCGTCGCCGTCGAGGTCGGCGGCGTGCGGGTCGGCGGCGGCGCCCCGATCGCCGTGCAGTCGATGACCAATACCGACACGGCCGACATCGATTCCACCGTGCGGCAGGTCGCGGCGCTGGCGCAGGCCGGATCCGAGCTCGTGCGCGTCACCGTCGATCGCGACGAGGCGGCGGCCGCTGTGCCCCATATCCGCGACCGCCTGCGGCGCATGGGCGTCGAGGCGCCGCTCGTCGGCGATTTTCACTATATCGGCCACAAGCTGCTCGCCGAGCATCCGGGCTGTGCAGAGGCGCTCGACAAATACCGCATCAATCCCGGCAACGTCGGCTTCCGGCGCAAGCGCGACGCGCAATTCGGCCAAATCGTCGAGATCGCGATCCGCAACGGCAAATGCGTGCGCATCAGCGCCGTGAGCAGCTCCTGGT